>JANLSE010000239.1:0-11717 GCA_031362265.1 Roseiflexaceae bacterium | reverse complement strand
GCCTACAAGATCAAGATTCGGCCATGGTGGGATGTATATGAGCAGATCGAGGCGATCAGTGCCGTCACCCCGCCACACTTCCGGCTGGATCTGGATTGGAATAACATGCTCTTGAATGCTGGAAATGCCGCACCAGTGCTCGCTGCGCTCGATCACTATCCGCGCGTCGCGATCTATGAATCGCCGATCATGCAGCATGATGTCGAAGGTCAACGCCTGCTGCGCCAGAAAACCACGCGGCCGATCGCGCTACACTTTGGCGAACCACCATTTCCAACCATTGTGCGCGATATGGTCTGCGATGGGTTTGTGGTTGGTGGAGGTGTTGCAAGCGTTCTTCGCCAGGGCGCACTAGCAGCTGCGTTCGAGAAACCATTCTGGCTACAGTTAGTCGGAACTGGTATCACCACGGCACTCTCGGCTCAGCTTGGCGCGGTGCTGCCCTTCGCCCAATGGCCGAGCGTCAATTGTATGAATAACTACGCCGATGATCTGCTTGCCGAGCCGTTGCAGATTCAGGGTGGCTTTGTGAACACCCCCGAGCTGCCTGGGCTGGGAGTAGAAATCGATGAGCAGGCGTTATTGCGCTACCGGATGCAGCCACCATATGAACATCCACAGCCGCGCCTATTGCTCTCGGTTGTTTGGCCGGGAGGGCGCGTCGTTCACTACACAACAATGCGGCCACAATGCTGGGATGATTTCTGGGCTGGGAATCAGCCAGTCCAGGAGCGTGGTGTACACATGGAAGTGCATCCCGATGATGGAACACCAGAGTGGGCTGAGTTATTTGCGCGCGCACAACTTAGCCCGGTTCATGATCTGCGCAGAGAATAGTGGAGGTACACCATGCGTGTGCTTGTGATTGGCGGCTCTGGCTACCTCGGCGGGTTGGTGCTCCCGATATTAGCCCAAACGCATCGGTTGCGGATATTCGATATGCGCCCACCAATCGATCCAAGCTGGGAATATATCGAAGGGAGTATCACAGATTACGAAGCGCTTGCACGCGCTGCAACCGGGGTCGATGCAATCCTCTTCATGGCCATGGGCGGTAAGGCGTTCGAGACGATTGAGAGCGTGACAAGCAATTTCGATGTGAGCGTCAAGGGTGTCTATCTAACGCTTTTGGCCGCGCAGCGTGCCAATGTATCGCATGTAGTCTATACGAGTAGCATGTCGGTGTATGCCGGGGAGCTCACCGAGCGCCATTTTGCCGACGAAGAGCTCACACCTGAAAGCACCCATTTCTATGGGTTGACCAAGCGCTTTGGCGAAGAGATCTGTCGTAACGCTACTCGCGAGTGGGGCATGAGCGCGAATGTCTTGCGATTGTGCTTCCCACTGCCGGATGATGTCTGGCGCACAGAAACCAAACCCGATATGCCAACTCTTGCCACGGCCGGGAGTGATGTCGCACAGGCACTGCTGGCTGCACTCAGCTACCAAGCCGGATTTCAGATCTTTATGATCAGTGGCGATTATCAACAGAAAATGATCAATATGTCGAAGGCAGCCCGCCTGCTGGGTTGGCGGCCACTTATGCGCCCTGATCGAGAACGAGCAGAGGACCAGGAGACCAGAAGACCAGGAGACTAGGTGCAGATCCAAGAATCTGATAATCGCTCGCCGTAGCCTCAAACCATATACAACCAGGGTGCGGCGCAGCTCAATGGAGATACGATGCGACGATTTGAGGAATATACGCGTGAAGAATTACAAGCACTTGCCCCTGAGGCACTTGTTGTGCTGCCTGTTGGCGCAATTGAGCAACACGGGCCACATCTGCCTGTGGGTGTCGATACGTATACGGTGACGCATATTGTCCATGCGGCAGCGGCGCTGCTGAACGATCGGATCCCGGTTCTTGTCGCACCAACGCTGCCGTATGGCAGTTCACACCATCATCTACCGTTTGGTGGCACACTTTCGATTAGCACCGAAACCTATCTACGCACTGTCAGCGATCTGGTTGAGTCGCTGATTGTGTGTGGCTTCCAGTGTATCTTCATCCTGAATGGTCATGGTGGCAATAACGAACTGATTCAGTTGGTTGCCCGCGATCTGGCCTTACGCTACCCGGCGCATATCGCCGCTGCATCATACTGGTCGATCGCTTGGGAGGCGCTGATCGCCAGTAATGCCCAACAACAGGGCGGGCTACCTGGACATGCAGGTATCTTTGAGACCTCGCTCATGCTTGCGTTACACCCTACACTCATCCATGAGCCACGCCCGCAGCGCGCAGATCCAGGCGACATCGATACACGTGGATACACACCCTTCCGCACAGAACTGCATGGTGCCTGGCAGCGTATGAATGGCTATACCGACAGTCCAGCGCTAGCGGATGCAGAGCTTGGCAAACAGCACCTCAGTGTCATCGTGGCCGAAGTGGCCAAGGCCTTTGTAAGATTCCATCAGCAAGCTGGTGAAGTAAGATAGAAAGCACCAGGTGCCATACGCACGCGTGGAAAATGCCACCATGTTTCGCGAATGCCTTCGCGGAGCCGAATCAGATAGGTACCTTGTATACTTCTGGGGACATATGCCTCATAACACTGCGAAAGATGACGGAGATAAAGCAATCAAAAATATTCTGATACAGCAGATATGGCAACTCATGCTCCAAGAAACACCGCAGCTTCTTTATGCAGTGCGATGGAGTTGGCTTGAACTGGCTTTACTTGCACAAGTACATTATCAGGATGTGCTTTTGGAAGCGTTGAGGAGCGTGCAACAAGTGCTCCATCAATCCACAACGAATCGGCAACTAAAGCGACTGCCCCGATGGTACCCGACGGGATAACAGCGCTGCGAAGGATTGAAGATCATATGAGTCTTCTTGATAATCAGAAGCAGAGTGGTAATGTTGTGCTTGTCAGATAAAAGAAGAAGCAAAGCATGTCGTTTGCCAGAATATGGTGATCCATAGTGCGCTTTGCAGCATCCTCACGCCCCAAACTCCTCTTCATGATCAGATAGCGCGCCTTATCGAATTATCCATCTCCGTTTACCGCATTGCAATGGGCTCCAGCACCAACAACATAGTGCTCATCTGGTGGCAAGAAGGATTTCCTTGCCATCAGACGCCCTTATTCCTACAGTCCAACCTGCGCAGCGGCGGTTACCAACCCAGCCCGGAGGCTTTGCTGGTCAAGCCCCGCTCATTGCAACGCGCTGCACGACCCGGCACACCGTGTAAGCAGGCATGGGCTTGTTGGTGTGCCGTCTATGATCACAATACCGCACAGCCGCCGATCAGTTGTTATCCCTTGTATATCTATACCTATTCCTTAATCGTGTCGGTAATATCGGCTACCTCAAGCGTCTCATCCACGCTGCCATCGCCGCCTTTATCAACATCCAGCGCCATTGGCTGGCCATTCCCTGGCCATTTGAGGTAATCGACATAGATCACATCATCGGGTGCTAACTCAATACCTTCCGCACCAAAGATCTGCTCACCGTCGTCATCGTACTTTGCTACCTCGAGACTATAGGTGCCTGAGGCGGTATTATCAATTGAGTCGATACTCAGCCAGCCTTGTTTGGTATCCAGTGAAAGATTCAGCGCCTCACCTGCTGCCATGTCCTCGCCATATACGCCAAATAGGTAGTCGGAGGCATCGGTCTCAATTGTCACAAGCATAAAGGGCGTCGAGCCACTCTCTGTTCGATATGAGAGCAGGCTGCCATCGGGCGCAACATCGAGTGTATCAACTTGGCCCGGTTCAAGCAGAATATCGCTCACTTCGAGCGAATAGCCAGGGCCGATCATCGTCACAGTCGAGGTCATTGCCTCTGTTAATTGACTACCATCAATATTGATGGTGAAATCAATATTGGTTGGAATGTAATACACTGGCTCGGAGTCGATGTTCCAAACATTGACACCAAACTTATTGCCATTGGATTTCGCGCCGGGGATTTCATTGATGAACTTGCCACCTTCGAAACCAAGCTTATGCCCATCAAGGTCGGTGATCAGCAAATTGGCACCGCCCTGCAGCCAAATCTGGTTATACTGTGGGCCGGCCGCCTGCATCTGTGGTGCAAAGAGCTGGCCACTGGCCCGGCTTGTTGCAGGTGCATCACAGAATGGACACTGCTGCTGGTCAAGGCGTGGCCCGATTGGGGCCAGCTCTAGCGTCTTAGTGTCAGCATCACCTTCATAGGTATCTTCGGCCTCAGCAGGGTTTGTTGAGCCTGAATAGACCCATGTGTCGGTATTGGTGTTCACTTCAATTGCTCGCGCAGCACCTGGATAATTATTGTCGTAGACCATAATCCAATACACGCCATCGCCACGATCCTCTACCGCATAGGGTGTGATCGCATGGCCACCACTACGATCACGCTTATAAATCCCAACCGCATACTGATCGCTGCCAGAAGGGCCAGCTGCAAACGAGGTCAGCAGCGTATTAACTACACCACTCGGAGTTTGTTCGACAATCCCAGAGCGTGCAGGCTGCGTGGCCTGCGTGGCCCACCAGTAGGCAATCTCGCGCTGTAATGGCTCGTTACCTGCAATTTCCAGCGCTGGCACCGTATCGGCACCAAAATCGGATGCGTTGACTTTGCCAGTATAGAACAGATTGCTTAACACTGCCATACCCTCACAATGGCCGCCATTCATGGCCTGATTGATCTCCTGTAGCCATTGCTCACCAGGAGGTGTTAGCGTACACTGATCGCCCGCAATCCGCGTACAGACCTGATCGCCAAACATGCGCCGCAGATCATTAGGGGTAAGGTTTGTCTCACCTTGACCACCATAGTTGGGAAACCCAAATCCGTTGGCATCCGGGCGAAACCCCAGATCCGAGGCATAGACGCCGCTGGTCTCGGCTGAGCCTTCCACAGCTGATCCACCATCAGTTTTGGGCGGTGTTGTCGGTTCCTCACTCACCGTGGGTTCGTCTGTCTTAGCGGGTTCGGTAGGAACTTCTGTGGCATCCGGAACGTCCGTGGTTGCAGGTGCTTCGCTGGCAACAGGTGCTGTTGGCGCAGGATCAGGCTCTGCACCACAGGCGGCTAATACCGCGATCAGCATGAATACCATACTCAAGTGATAGATTGGGCGGCGGATCATAAATGCAGCTCCTTGTTTCCAATTGGGATGCTATACTCGGATGAGTGTAGGAATGATAGCATACCCAAAGCCATATCTTCGGCTAGCAAGTAAGCAACATGGCAACAGTTCGCGAATAAACACAATAGTCTATTCATCTCATATCTGCACCCACCTCAAATAAGGAGCAACCAATGCAGATTCGAGCATTTCGTAGCGGAGATGAGCCAGCGCTCTTTCAGGTGTTCTACTCCGCAATTCATGGAACAGCCGCCGCTGATTACACACCTGACCAACTCAACGCATGGGCACCACCAATACACGACCCTGAGCGCTGGGGATTGCGCATGTGCAGCATTCAACCCTATGTCGCCGAACACGCTGGGCAGATAATTGGCTATGCCGATCTACAAGCAGATGGCTATATTGATCACTTCTTTGTCGCAGCAACCCATGCGCGCCAAGGGGTTGGATCACAATTAATGGCACATATTCACGAAATGGCTACAATGCGCGGGATCACACAGCTCTATTCACATGTGAGCATCACCGCCCAGCCATTCTTTGAGAAATGGGGCTTTGTTGTGCATGTACAGCAGTCGGTCGAGGTTCGTGGCATCACACTCACCAATTACCATATGATCAAAACTCTCAATCGCCAAGCTGCTGTAGAATAGCCAGTACAGTGTAATGAAACGGAGAAGCGATATGTCGCAGATTGTTCTTGTTGATGTACACCTACCCGAAGCCATTTTGGCGCTTATTGATCCAGATATCGAACTACACCGCTGGCCAGAAGAAGCACCCGTAGAGATTCTCCAGCAGGCAGTTGGCATTTTCACCTATGGGCATCCACGTGTCGATGATGCGTTACTCGATCAAACCCCGCATGTGCGCGTTATCAGTAACTTTGGCGTGGGGGTCGATCATATCGATCTGGCAGCCGCCAAGCGGCGTGGCATCCCGGTTGGGAACACACCAAACCTCGTGGATGGTGCCACCGCGGATCAGACCTTCACATTACTGCTGGCAGTTGCACGCAACCTGATTATTGGAGAGCGCTTCGCCCGTGGGGCAGCGTTCACCCATTACGACCCAAGCCTGATGATTGGTAGCGAGGTGCATGGCGCAACAATCGGGATTGTTGGCATGGGTAATATTGGCCGCCAGGTAGCCAAACGCGCCAATGGCTTCGATATGCGCGTCCTCTACCATAACCGCCACCGTGATGAACAGGCCGAAGCGACACTAGGTGCAACCTATGTGACCTTACCAGATTTGCTCGCTCAATCAGATTATGTCACGTTGAATGTGCCACTTACGACTGAGACCCGTAATCTGATCGGGCGGGAACAATTCGCACTGATGCGGCCAACTGCATTTCTGATCAATGCTGCGCGTGGCGCGGTTGTCGATCATGACGCACTGTATGAGGCGTTAGCCACACACCAAATTGCGGGTGCGGCCTTGGATGTAACGGAACCCGAACCGCTTCCACGTGATCATCCGCTGCTGGCGCTCGAGAATCTGGTGATTGCCCCACACTTAGGCTCTGCAACACGACAAACACGCGCGGCCATGGCGCGTATGGCTGTCGATAACCTCCACGCAGGGCTTGATGGTCGCCCACTGATTAAGCGCGTCGTATAGGTCCCGATGGAGACGGAAACGCCGGGTACCAGACCGGGGTGCCCTTTGGGCCTGGTACCCCGGTGACGCAAAGACCCAATGGCGCAATGAATCTTGCTTTTAGAAGGAGCAATCGCTCATGCAACGCATTCGCCCCTGGCTTGTGATTGGTAGTTACCGCGACCGACAGGATGCAAAGCTACTCGCTACGTATGGTATCGATGCCATGCTACAACTCGCCGGACTGATCGAAATCCCTGGTATCGATTCGCTCTACCTCCCAATTGAGGATGGTGAGGTTGTTGAACAGCGCATTCTGGCGCGCGGGGTGGCCTATATACTTGCTCAGCGCGCAACTGGCAATACTGTTCTTGTGGCATGTGGAGCTGGTATTAGCCGCTCCACAACCTTCGCCATTGCGGCAATCAAAGAGGCCGAAGATCTTGGGTTGCTTGAGGCTGCCCGAGTGGTTCGCCAAGCGCACCCAAATGGTATGCCGCATCATGCGCTTTGGTCTTCGCTGTGCGCGTATTATCAGGAACCAGTATCATACCTGGAGATGCTGCGGGTGACAAGCGAACCTGTTAGGCCGTAGCTTCCACTAAGCTATCTACCAGATCTTTCTGGTAGGCTAACACACGATCCCAGTTGCCACTAAATCGCGGAATACGATAGTAGCCAACGCGCTCATCATGGAGCAACACAAAATCAAGCAAACCATGTTCTGCGGTTTGGAGAAGCTTGCGATAGTAAGCAATATCTATTAAGCGCTGTCCGTTACCCGCCGCGCCAGGGTGCGCGCCAACAGTGCATCGGCGGGTAGGCCACTGAGATCGATCAACTGCCCATCAACAACTCCCTGTCTATCACCGATACCATGTGCTGCAAGGTGGGCAAGCACTCGCAGAATCAGCAGCCGTGATCGCGAGTTCGGCGATGGGCTTCCCGAAATCCCAACTAGGTGATTTGCGCCATTGCAAATGAATATAGATCAGGCGCACCTGGCCGCTGCAAGGCGGTAAACTGAGTCTCGAGGTCGATTGTGATATCGGGGAAATTATTCGTCACCAGCCGTTGTCGCACCCGATCCCAGATGCAGGGCACGGTATAGCGGCCCACATACTCTGGCTGTGTCTGTAAGTAGGCCTCGGAAAGAAACGCAAACCCATTAATCGGATCGGCACTATGGCCTGGCCCATCGCGGAACGCCCAACCACGCTCATCGCGCACTGGGTCCACCACCGAGAGTGAGATCGCATGTTCCAGCCCAAGCAGCCGTCGCACAATAATCGAGCGATGCGCCCAAGGGCAGGCTAGTGATACATACAAATGGTAGCGCCCACCCACTGCGGGAAAGCCAGATGAGCCATCTGCGGTGATTCGATCGCGGATGCTATATTGTTGACGAACAAAGCTGCCAGTTGCACTCATCTCAGCTGGTAACTGAGCAATTACAGTCATGGTATTCTCCTTTAGGCCACTGCTCGATGCAGCGCCTGCTCCAGATCAGCGATCAGGTCTACGGTATCCTCAATGCCTGCCGAGATTCGTATCAGATGTTGTGGCATTGCGTGCGGCGATCCGGCAGCATGCGAGAGTAGAAACGGCAGTTCAATCAGGCTCTCAACGCCACCAAGGCTAACAGCACAGGTGAACAGACGTGTACTGCTTACAAGCTTCTTGGCAGCAGCTACACCACCGCTCAATGTGAACGAGAGCATGCCACCAAACCGTTGCATTTGCGAACGAGCAAGGGTATGCTGAGGATGTGATTCAAGCCCTGGGTAGTACACCTGCTCAACAGCCCTGTGCCCGCACAAAAACTCCGCGATAGCCAGGGCATTTGTACTATGCGCCTGCATACGCAGCGCAAGGGTCTTAACCCCACGCAGGATCAAAAACATATCGAGTGGGCCAGGCACAGCGCCAACCGCATTCTGAAGAAAGCGTAGTTGTGTCGCTAGATCCTCACGGTTTGTTACCAGCGCGCCACTAATCACATCGCTATGCCCACTATGGTATTTGGTGGTGCTATACACAACAATAGCAGCGCCAAGCGCAAGCGGGCGCTGCAAATAGGGCGAGGCGAAAGTATTATCAACAACTGTGATAGCCCCATATGCCTGTGCAAGGGTGCTTAGGGCGCGAATATCAACCACTTTGAGCAGTGGATTAGTTGGGCTCTCCAGCCAGAGCAGCTTGGTCTCTGGACGAATAGCAGCCTCCACCACATGTACATCGCTCATGTCCGCAAAAGTCGCCGTGATGCCGTGGCGCACAAACACCTTGGTGAGCAACCGGTATGTGCCACCATAGACATCATCGCTGGCTACAACGTGGTCACCTGGCGCGAGCAGATGCAGAATGCTACTCTCAGCGGCCAAACCCGAGGCAAATGCTACCGCATAACGTCCGCCATCGAGTGTTGCTAACACAGCCTCCAGGGCAGTCCGAGTCGGGTTTCCGGAGCGTGCATAATCATAAGTCTGTTCACCACCAACAACAAACTGGGCGAAGGTTGAGGTCTGATAGATCGGGACAGCCACCGCACCCGTTGCTGGGTCGGGTGCCTGGCCAACGTGAATTGCCCGCGTGGCAAAGCCATCTTGCTCTGCTATGGCACTCATGGTGTATGAGCTCGCAGCTTCATTTGCACAACATATCCCGCATTCTGATATATAGCTGGCCAATCAACATGTTCAGCCAACATAAGACCAACTGGCCTATTCGTACAAGCGACCTTCATGACCTGCGCAAGGATCGTTACCACTAAAGAAACCTCCTTGCGATACCTAGATGGATCTTAATTTATATAGGCAACTTTGTCAACTATATATTGAGTGAGGTCCGACGCAAAATCCCAGCTATGGCAACCAAGAGCAGCCAGAATGTATTCGCCAGCAAATGACAGTGGCATACTCATGTAGCAAGCATGGATCACTACTATCAACAGCAGAGTTCGATTGGGTGATGTGTCATCCAATCGAACTCTGCTGTTGTCAGTGCTATTCTTCGGTGGTGGAAGGGCCGCAAACAGCAAGGAGCCTTATCTCGGTCGAGTGCGCGGCAAGAACAGGAATCCGGCGATTATTGCACCAATGAGCAGTGCTGAACCAACTACTAATGTGAGCAGATCGGGGTTAAGGAGCGGCTGACCACGCAGCGCTTGCCATGTCACCAACACCATCAATCCGAAATAACTCGCGGCTCCAATACTCAGCCACGCTAAGCGGGTACGCTCATTCAGCCACGGCTCGCGCCGCCGCAGGAGCACAACCCCAAGCAGCGGGATAACCTGCATAGCGTGGATACCAATAAAATGGCCGATACGTAGATCGCCATGGGTAGTGCTCCAGCCCAGGAGCGGAATGCCAGGGCCGCCATCGCTGCGGCCAATGGTATGTGCGCCGATCAGATCGACCTTCTGGCCAGCTTCTAATGCGGCAAGTTGTGTGCGATTCGGGCTTGTCATCATAAAGCCCTCTGCAAAGCCGATCAATGTAATCAGGAATCCCAGCCGAATACTCCAACTCAGCACACGATTTGGCAGCTTCTGGAAGAAGACTAAGCCAACCCCAAGCGCAGTAATCAACCATAACATACCGATGGTGACCGACATAACTCCCCAGAGGGTTGCGTCAAGTGGTGTTGAGACATTAAAGTGCATTGGCACACCTCGCAGCGCCTGAAACATAATCAGGATGCTTTCTAGGATTAGGATGGCTCCTGTGCCATTGGCGACAAGCTGTGTCAGCCGGGGGCGTATGCTGAGTAGTGGCAACATCCAGAGTAATGCTGCTCCATACAGTGTGAGTGAGATCCCAAATTTCGTGCTCTTCGCCCAGTTTGGCATCCCAAGCACAATGCGTGGGTCGATCATCATACCAAGAATACCAATAATCGTCATGGCGGTACTCACGAGCACAAAAATTGTCAGCATTCGATTAAATGCCCATGAGCGCTTTAGTATTGCCAAAAGGTTACTGTCTTGATACACCTTGGCGGTAAGGGACTTCGATGATTGTGTCATGGTTTTCTCCCTCATTAGATTCAAGCGATCTATCAGGTACGTTATGTCGTGCTAACAGCACCTACATATGGGCATAGCGACTCAAGCAACTGGTCAGATAGCCAGTTGCAACGTAGTGAACAGTTCTGGTATCCGTACAAGTACGGCGGGTTATGCTGGGACGATTCACTCCATAGTGAGCATTTAATGTGCTGGTACGGCCACCTCTGGCGCATTCTGCTGCTTGGCGAATAGTTGCACGATGAGGTAGGCGCAATACCCAATCGGCCCGAGCATAAGCACAAAGAAGAGTATTGGTGCCATGAGCAGCGGATGTACGCCACGCTCCTGGCTATCCAGATACGCCCAGCGCCCAATAAGCAGATCAAAAGCAACGAAGTGTGCCCAGGCAATCGTTGCTCCAGCGGGCGTCCCAAGCAGGGTGGCAATCCCACTCAGTTGCGGATTGCTCACTGCAGGCAGTAATTGGCCAATTTGGGGCAATACCAATATGGCATAGATCAATGCTGGTGGTAGCGCAACCAGTGGCGAGCGCATGATCAGTAGTGTCCAACGCCAGCGCGGCAATACAATCATGAGCACCCAGAATGGCAATACAACCGCATTGCTCAGGCCAAATATCATCTCAGCATTCATCAAAAGCACCTCGTATGGAAACCATGCCATTTCAATGGCTGTGGAGGAATAGGAGAACGGCGCAACGAACGGCGTCCGCTCTCGATTGGTAGCCGTTGATCAGGATAACAGTCTTTACACATAGAGCGCGTCCTATTACGGTAAACCGCACGTCGTGGTATAATACGTACAGATGTGCTTAGGCACTCTGACGGTACAGCAGAGGTCACTGTTCGCACGTTTACAACTGAGGCTTGGAGGTTCAAGCAAGTAATCCTTTGCTTGGTAAAAGTTTCAAGGTATGTACCAATCGCTGCCATAACTTCGTGCGAAGCAGTAAGGGGTGATTGTCAGTCATCCTATGGT
>JANLSE010000220.1:0-7576 GCA_031362265.1 Roseiflexaceae bacterium | reverse complement strand
CAACAGTTCGTTCAGCCCCGAGTCAAGCAGTTCGGTCAGGCGCTTAGTCACAGTATCTTCGTTACCCTGGATAACGAGTTGCTCGACAAGTGCATCACTGATAATGCCACCCTCAACTGGGTAGCCAGCGGCAGCGAACATGTTGGCGTAAAACGGCAGCTTTCCATATCCCGTTAAGGTCTGCTTTGCTGTCGCTACGACTGCCTCTTTGTCGTCGCTCAGGGTCACCCAGATATGTGCGATGAGTGGTGGTGTCTGACAACCGGCACCTGTCGCACCCGCACGGAGCGCGGGCAACGCAACATCACGTAAATACGAAGGTGGGCTGTTCCACGAGATGGCGCCATCCGAAACTTCGCCTGCGAGGCGGTAGGCCTCCTCACCAAGGGTGGCAATCAGGATCGGCAGGCAAGGCGTCTGGTTTAGTGTGGCGCGTGCGGTGAAAAACTGGCCCTGATGATCTACCTCTCCCGCCCATAGTGAGGCGCGTAACACCCCAACATACTCACGCAGATGCGCGAGCGGCGTGACCATCTGTAGTCCGTAGGTGCCCTCAATGGAGGGGCGATGGCTGGTGCCGATGCCCAGTCGGAGGCGACCCGGGCCGAGCGCATTGACGGTGGCTGCCTGCTGAACCAGCGCCAAAGGGTGACGCGGGTAGGTGGGGACAATCGAGGTGCCAAGGCGAATATGCTGGGTGCGTGCGAAGGCGGCCGCAAAGACGGTGAGTGAGTCGAGTGACGTCGGGCCCTGCGTCATCCAAAGCTGAGTGACACCCGCTGCCTCGGCCTCATCAATTGTGCAAAGGAGTGTCTGGATATCGGGTGCTCCCACAGAGACACCGATCCGCTCTCGCCGCGATGGTGCTTTGGCCTGGGTGGATGTCATATTCATTGTGCTCATCTTTCAATTGGCGCAGATCCCAATGTCGCTGGTGGCATCTGGATCTGTATGCACCATTCCTGCGGTCAATGCTTTGCCACCCGATGCGCGCAGTGAGCCGCACGGTGGGGTCGAGCGGTCAAGTATAGCATAGTGGCAACGAGCTGTTAGTGCCGATGACACCCTTGTTACTATAGTCGCCCCCAGCCGCGAGATAATGTGCGACTCAGCACGGTATGTCGATCTAGCATACCTCGAAGAGAAAACAGCCTGTTTTGTGTATAAGAACACTAGCTAAGCGTGCGCACATCACTCAACCTTTGTGTATGCTCGCCAGATTCCAGTCGTAGGGGCGCTCGATCGCCTTCAGAAAGGCCGCTGTGTCGAGGGATATGCCCAGCGATTCGCCGAGTATCTGTTCTGCCTGTGTCCACACATAGCGGATCCATTCCAACAGTCCGCGCACCGCACGGCGAATCGCCTCCCGCTCCGGGCTAGCCGGCCAAGCCGCGTACAGCAGCGCGAGCTCGTCCTCCCGCAAGAAACGTTCCACGAAGCGCTCGGCGTATCCCTCGCGCCCGCGCACCCGTGCCAGTAATGTGTACATACTATTGGAATACTCACACAGACTGCTCATCGCATGATGATAGGAGCCGCGGATATTCTGCATCGTGATGTGGCCAGTTTGGTAGATTGCTTCTTCGATCACTTGGCGTGCAGCCTCACGGGTGAGCTCGGCCGTTGGTGGCCCTGATGCCGAGACGAGCGACGCAATCCGGCTATCAGTATCCTTGATAACAGTGACACGGTGGAAGTACGGGTTGGGCGTGGGATGGTATGAGCCCAGGATGCCTAGCTCGATCCGCTGCCAGTCGGGGCCGACATAGCTGTTGCAGGATGGCCCAAACTCATTTTGAGACGAACTTATAAAGTAGATCTTGCCAAGCCAGCCCAGATAGTGTTCGATACGCCCAGGGTGCGCAAGTGCCTCATCGCGAAGCCAAATTGTGATATCGAGATCCGAGAGACGATCGGCCTCACCGCGCCCCCGCGAGCCGCAGTACAACATACCCAGCACATCCGAGTCGGCCAGGATGCGCTGCTCGAAATCCGCCAGCGGAAAGTAAACGCCCATATGCGGCTCGTCCTTCTCGATCACGCGCGGAGCCACAGAGGATTCTGTCATCGCCCACCTCATATGTTTAATGGCCACTACTGAGACAGAGTACGATAGTTACGCTCGCCCTCATTTATTGCCACGAAAGCCAGGCATAGCAAACACGATCGGGCAGTGAGTATGGCGGGAGCGGAGGCTATTATAGCGTAATGAATACATCATTGATCCTGCTCGCATGAATTTGACAACATCGATCATTTGTTCTATATTTGCTCCTGCTGGGAGACGATTCTGAGGTATCAGGAGGATCTTGAAATGGGGGATGGTAGATCGCAGGAACTCACATATTATAGCGACAATCAGACTGCACGCGGCTATCTTGCCATGCCCGAACGCGGTGAAGGGCCAGGTGTGCTCGTGCTCCATGCATGGTGGGGGCTGAACGACACCATACGAGCCGTTTGCACGCAATTGGCCGAAGCAGGTTTCGTTGCCTTTGCCCCAGATCTCTATCATGGCAAGGTCGCAGACACCATTGACGATGCGGAAACCCTTGGCAAAGCGCTCGACACCAACCATCTCCAAGCCAAGGCCGAGATAGTGGATGCAACACGCTTCCTTAGCGAACGTGCCAGCCAGACCAATCGTGGCCTTGCAGTGATTGGCTTCTCGCTCGGTGCCTATTATGCTCTGGATCTCGCCGCCGCCGATCCCGAACACATCCATTCTGTTATTATCTTTTATGGAACCGCGGGTGGCGACTTCAGCAACTCGCGAGCAGCCTACCTTGGTCACTTTGCCAAGAATGATGAGTTTGAGCCGCAATCCAATGTCGACGATTTAAAAAAATCCCTACAACGTGCTGGCTGCCCGGTGACGTTCTATCATTACAGTGGCACGGGGCACTGGTTCTTTGAACCTGATCGCTTGCTCGCATACAACCAAGCAGCAGCAAGCCTGGCGTGGGATCGTACCCTTGCCTTTTTGAGCCGCCTGACCTGACACCCTGGGCCTACGCATTCGCCAGCGGGCGGATACGGGAGTAGGCGGGTGATACATAGTGCTCATCCACTCATAACTCTTTGCGATAGCCCACAAAATAATACGAAGCGCGAAACCCCATCGAAGTATATAACGCACGCGCCGCCCGATTATTTGGATTGAAGACAAGAACCGCACGCTGCATGCCAGCGGCTTTCATACGACGTAGCCCTTCGGCCATTACCGCTTTGCCCAAGCCTTTGCGCTGAAAATCGGGATGGGTGCCAACTGGCTCAAACATGCCTACGGCAGTCACCGGATCAAACCAGATCGTGCAGGCCGAGGCACCCCGGCCATCGGGCGAACGCACGAATAAATCGCGTTCGCCATCGTAGACCGCCGAGCCGATGAATTGCGCATACCCCGCCCAGTAGCTATCCCAATCGCCATTGGGCTCAAACGCATCGTGGGTCACTCGTGCCCGCAGGCGGCCATCGTCCAGATTGTGTACTCCCTGCACTGTAAACCCTTCAGGCAATGGGAATGTTGGCAACTCATCCAGCGACCGCTCGAATAACGGAGCTGGCGGATCAGTTGGGATTACCTCAAATCCATGCGCCTGCATCAGTCGATGCATGACCATGTCGCATTCAAAAATGCAAAACTGTGAAAGCTGCTTTAGCCCGGCCTCTTGTGCTCGCGCCTTCGCCCAAGCGACATGCTCATCCATCACGACCGCATGTGCCGGAGTACCCGACAGCGCAGGACTAACAAACAGATCAAATGCTTCTTCATGGCGCCAATACATCGACCAAGCTTCCAATGTTGGTTGACCATCGTCTGCATCTATGCGTTCCCAGAGCTGTAGGTCGCGTCGATTCTCCTGCTCGTCAGGCGGGCAATGCGTGTCCCAATCCAAATAGCCGGGGTGCATATATGAAGTAGAAGTAGTGGCCTGACGGCTGGCTATCAGCAGGTGTCGCATGCGTGCCAGATCCGTGGGGTCGCGGTATGGTCGAGACTGTATGTTCATGGTGTGATTTCCTCTTGGGCGCTTTTGGGGCTAGATCTCACCGGCTTTGTGCCCAACAACCGTAAAGCCCATGTCATCGGCTTGCACCGGCTCGAAGGTAAAAGGTGCGCTATACAACTTGATCGGATCGAAACCAGCACTTGCAAATATGGCTCGTGCCTGTGCCTGAGTGTATGATCGAAGGGCTGATGATCGTTGATGCACTTCTTCAGCCACGATATGGTCATCGATAAGCATCTGATAGCGATCTTCGGTGTCGGTACACTCACGCAGTGGATCATACCAATATTTGCCGAAACGCCGAAACGTTGCCCCATCTTCCGCACGAATCGCTGTCTGCTCCCATTCGCGTTGAAGCGGGTCACCTATTTTCTAGATCGTCATGAAGGGAGCCACCACAATGCCACCCGGCAACAGATGGGCAGCGAGGTGCTGCAAGCTCTGAATGGCCATCGCGGGGTCGATCACTAGCTGGAGTGTACTGGACGAGATCAGGATTGTGCGGTATTGCCGGGGCAATGACAAGGTTTCCAGAAATTGTTGATATAGGGTGGGTGTCAACCCGCGTGCATTGGCCTTCTGCTGGCCGAGGTTCAGCATATCGGGTGAATTGTCAACACCATCAATATCGATCCCTTGGGCGAGGTAATCGAGTAGCAAACGCCCGGTTCCACAGCCGACGTCTAAGACTGGCTGACCATAGGTCTGTATAAGCTTAAGATAGAAGAAGCGGTCGACCCACTGCGAGGTATCGCCGCGCAGCACATCCCAAGATTCGGCCATCAGGCCTTTGTATTCGTAGTCCGGCAGGCTCATATATGCGCTCCCTCATATGCGAAACATCACGATACAACACGAGATAGGTGGCTATTACTCGACTTGTTTTCATCGCACGCCTCCTTTCTGTGCTGTCGTGTGTCCGCAGCGGAGCACATCGGGTCAGCCTAAACAATAATAACTCAGTATAGGGTACAGCGTGAAAAAACACTATCAGCCGTAAGATGGAGCACTCGCTCACCCTATGGTAACGGCGGCACAGCTAATGCCAGTAGTGTTATTGGAATAGCAACCAGGAGCGCCCTGATCTGGATTTGGCGTGCCTGATGCCGTACCTGCGCTAGTTCGGCTGCATCTTCGATCTGTTCGATGGTATCACCCAGTTTGCGCGCACCGCGCATAGCAAGCCCTGTTCAGGTTTTATCGCGCCATTGAAAGAAGGCCGCTGCTGCGCCCCAGAACACCAATAGCAACGGGAGCCGCCACCACCGTTCGGCACCAGTTCCAACCAGTACTGCCAGGATCATAAGGCCAATGATGAGTTGAATCACGCCGTATACTAGCCGTTTGCGGCGTTCGTACAGGCTAATGTTGGCAATACAGACTTCGCCCTGAAGTTGCATGGTTATCTCCCGTAAAACAGATCATCTTACTCGTTCCGTCTTTGCACGCGCTTGGTGTAAATCGCTTCTGATTGATTCGTAGCATTTGGCGTCGCACATAGTATACCGCGTTACCAAGCCGGGTAGGTTAAAATGGTAGGATGAAAAAGCGCACATAGGCCACAAATACGGCGAGCAGCAGCGGAGCAAACGCGATTGCGATAACGACATAGCCACAACAGCGTATAATTGAGGGACAAGCGCGCCGACTGTATCTTGGCATCCGCGATTGTGGGATGTATGGCGCTGACACATTCGCAAGGACTAGACGGCCTGCTTGTATGGGTCAACCCGATTGAGCAGGGCGAGGATCGCCGTATCCTCGATCGGTTGTTGAACGAGTTGCACGATTAGGGGCTTATGGTAAGTACCCACCCGGAGACGATCATGAAGATCGGAACCAAGCGGGTGCTATTTGATACTAAGAATATGGACTGGGGCTCCGATGTTGAATTATATAGCACCTTCACCGACTTTAGAGAACAATTCCTGCATTCTCTTCTGCGTTCTCCAATCCGTGTGCTGAAGCAGTTCCGGGGTGATGGTGGAAACGACGTCTTTAGGTGAGCTATGCGGATAGCAGTAGGAATGCCCTAAAAGTCTTCCATGCCAAACGTGGCTCGGTTGAGAAACAAGAACTGTAGAAGAATTTTTCAGCGACTTCAAGCAATACTTCGATAATGGCAATCCGCTTATTAATCGGGAGTGGAACAATGCCATCACGAATGGTGTTGTTCGTTGCTATATGACGGCTGACAAGGTTGTCGGGTTTGGGTATCAGGAAATCAATGCTCTGTATCCAAGTAACACTGGGGTTAGTATCCCAGGAAAGCGCTATTACTTCACGGATGACTGCGCATTGTTTTCGGATCTAACGCAGTATTGATCGTTTGCTGCGTCTATGGCCTGATACGCCACTCCTCGATCAATTTCCAGCCTTTGGCGGTGCGCCATGGCGTTACCCATAGGGCGCATAGAATCGTATTAGGCAGGTACCGCAGCAGCAGCCAGTACGAATGGCCGATCGGCAAGGATGTGTTGCCACCTCAATGCACTAAGTGGCGCGGCGAATAAACGCCCATCTGAAACAATCGCTAGTAGTTCATCGTCAGCTTGGACAAACCGTTCAACAACGGCCCTTCGCCATGGTACGGTCAGTCCATTTGCGGCAATCGTCCAGCTGTAACCGCCATCATGCGATTCTTCGATCTGCCCGTTCACGCTCACAGCGTCGGCTGGCCCTAGAATAATGTGGTGCGGATGCTTGGGATCGAGCCATAATGCACGGATATAACAGTCGGCATAGATATGCAGCCACTTTTTGCCACCATCATCCGAACAATACAGCCCACGCATCGTGGCTGCGTACACGAGATTTGGCGACTCCTGATGGATGGCAACATCGTGGAGATCTGGATGCAAGAACGTACGTGGCACTGGTGCATTGAAATCGGGATTTCCGTTGCTGCCAGGAACAAGCTGCCAAGTTGCGCCGCTGTCATGGGAATACAGGAGACCGCCGATCTCGGCAGCAGCATAGATATTTGTGCCATGAAAGCTGAATGCGCGCACACAGCCAGCGCCAGGTGAGTAGGGTAGGAACCAGGAATGTGACTTCCGTAAATGGGTTACTTCAGAGCACTCGCGCCAGGTCGTGCCAGCATCGTGTGTGACAAAAATCGCTGCTGGCTCGGTTCCGGCACATGCCAGGCCCGTTTCGGTTGGATGAAAGGCGATCTGGCGGACAAGGCGTTCAGAGAGGCCCACACTCGCTTCACTCCATGTCCGACCATGATCATGAGAACTAAAGATTCCATCAGTTGTTGATGCGAGCAGAATGTCGTTTTGGTATGCGACCCCAGTCACGGTTGCATGTGTCAACGCCTGATGTACGACACACCAGTTATCGTGTTCACGCTCACAGACGAATAGCCCATCAATCGTCCCGACAATCAGCAGATGATTCATAATGACGCTCCTAATGGCTTGGTAAATGGCGAATGTATGTATTACACCATGAGTGGTTCGCAACGAACAGGGGTCAGGGCGCCTAAAAGGTTCCCGAAAAAGGACATCGAAAGGAGTACGATATGCGCGGTAACCTGGCCTTTGGTCGCTGGTTGA
>JANLSE010000194.1:0-3166 GCA_031362265.1 Roseiflexaceae bacterium | reverse complement strand
CGCAATAAGTTCAGTGTCTTCTTGTGCTTCTGCTTGGGCAAATATATCTTGGAGATGCTCTAGAAACGGTTCTTCTAGCGGCTGTGGCAGCTGTTGCCAGAACGCGATCAGGCTATCTACAGTAGCAGCTTGAAGGAATGCTACGAGTAATTGGTTGAGTTGGTAAACCTGCCATTGGGCTGCCAATTGCGCATCGTGGGCAAGTGCCAGTTGCAGTGAGGCTTCATCGGTTACACCGGCAGCGATAAGGCGCTGCTGTAATTCAGCCGGAATTGATGACATTTCTGGTATTGATTCTGTTATGGCTGAATCGCTTGGCGCTGGCAGATCTGGCTGTTCGATCAGCCGCAGTATTTGGCGTACAAGCAGCATATCGTGATCATCCAACTCAACCGAAAGTTGTGCTAAGACGCGCTCACCCGCCCAAATCCGTTCTACGGGCCTTACAAGCATCCAGCCAGACTCTTCGCGCTCCTTCACTTGCGCTGCAACAACATCACGAAAATCGGTATGGCCAGCTGCCACTGCTGCAATACTGCGAAGCAATGGATCAAAGCTCGCTAGCATTTCCGTAATCGCTGGATCATCGACCAACAACCATTCGGGTGGCGGGCCAGCATTCAGTGTTGCCCAGAGACGCTCAAAATCTTCCCCACAAATGCTCGCAAATCGACGAAGTTGTCGTTGAGCTTGTTCAATATAGGCGGTTTGCTGCTGTTGCTGGAAGATCAGTAGCGCTGTGATTACGGCATCAAGCGCCTGAGCAAAACGTCTGTCACGATCCTCACCAACAATTCCGGCCAATGCGAGATATAGATTATGTAAATTACCCTGAATCATGGCGTGGTATAAGGCACGTTCTTGTGTATAGAATTCTAGTGCCCCATCGTAGGCTGCCAATGCCTCATACAAACGCTCAGCTTGTTCTCCTGGTGTTCTAACTGCCGCAACCAAGAGTGCATTACCAAGCAAGCTATATGCTTGTGCTATTTCCGCTGGATCACCTTGTTGTTGTGCTGCCACCAAAGCCTGTTTATGCAGTGTAATATCATCACGAACAGATTCATCCTGGGATGTTTGCTGGAGCGCTGCTTGACGCAATTCGCGTAATAGTGCCGCACGGCTCGTAAGTTGCTCCTTGGTTTGAGGTATTGCATCGCGTGCGGCTGTATCAATCTCATACTGAGCATCTTCGAGCTCAAGATAGGCCCGTTGTTCCTGAAAGATCGCGCGCGCATGCGCTTCGGTCTCGGCGCGTAGAAATGCAACGATCGCGCGCGCAAGTGGTGGAGCATCACGCAATGCGTCCTGCTGTGCTTTCATCTCGCGGAGAAGCGCTGCATGGGCGCGTCCACGCGAAATTACGTTCATGTCAGCTACCTGTTGGGGCTCAGCCAAACTGGCATCAACAGCATCAAGAAGGCGATCTTCCAGTGCACGCGGCACCTTCCGCCAGAAATCGCCTAACTGCTCAGGTAGTTCTACTTCGTTGAAGATCACTAAGAGTGTTGTGATCATCGACTCAGGATTCTCGTTAACAAGCTGCTGCATGGCTTGATCGTATTCTGCAGCTAACTGTGGATCGCGCGCCAATACATCCTGGAGTGATGCCTCGTCGAAGATACCAGCTGCCAGCAGACGCTGCTGAAAATCTGGTGCGAGCATTGGTCGTTCGGTTTGCCCAAATAGGGTTTCTAGGTCGCCTAGGCGCTGTTGAAGCGCTGCGGCCAATGCGTCGTTTCCCGCTGCTTCAGCCGCGCCGATTCCCTGCTGAATAAAGGATTGAAATGATTCCTGCAAATCTTCTGGCACTTCTTGCCAGAAGGTAATTAATTCGTCTTTATTGACAACATTGAGGAATGCTACTAATAAACGATTGAGGTAATCGTGTAGCAAGGCCTCGCGTAGTAGTGGATCGCGATCCAATGCCACGCGCAATGACGCTTCATCGGTGACCCCAGCCGCATCCAAGCGAGATTGGATTTCCTCTGGGAATTGAGAAGGTTGCATCCCTAGTATCCTCCACCTTATTAATTGCATATCTACCGGGCAAACACTGCGGTACGGCGAACACTGCGGTAGGGCGAACACTGCGGTAGGGCGAACACAAGGTTCGCCCCTACTAATCCGTATCACAACCTTGTTTCACTCGGCTTACGTGCTTCAATTAAATACCCACGGGTAATAAACCGTAATGGCACACCCTGTGTAATGCGGGCGTGCAGTGCCTGGAGTTGTTCTTTATGTTGTACTTATCCTTGCTGCCCCAGCATCTCAGCCACCCAGACGATTAATCCCATCGAATGCGGCAGTCTTGTAGCATTCAGCCAGCGTCGGGTAATTAAACACCGTGCTGACAAAATAATCGATCGAGCCACCAAACGATAACACGGCCTGGCCAATATGGATCAGCTCACTTGCTCCTTCGCCAATAATATGAACACCCAGCAATGCACGCGTCTCGGCATGAAAGATCAGCTTTAGCAGACCAGTGCTATCACCCATAATCTGGCCACGGGCAATCTCACGATACTGTGCCTTGCCAACCTCATACGCAATACCCTGCTCAGTCAACTCTTCTTCATTACGCCCAACGGTTGATATTTCTGGAATCGTGTAAATTCCATAGGGAAATAGGTCAGGCACACTCTTGGTTGGAACATTAAAGGCATGGCAGGCTGCCAGCCGCCCTTGCTCCATAGATGTTGAGGCGAGGCTCGGAAAGCCAATCAGATCACCAACTGCATAAATATGTGGCGCTGCAGTTTGATAGAAGGCATTCACTGCTAGCCGCCCACGCGTATCGGTTGAAAGCCCTGCCGCCGTCAGATTCAGCGATGAAGTCGCACCGGTACGCCCAATGCTATAGAGCGCCTTTTCTGCGACAATTTGCTTACCACTACCGAGATAAATTTTCACTCGGTCACCATGCTCATCGGTGATCAGTTCAACATTTGAAACTTCTTCGCCAAGGCGCAGTGTAACCCGATTCTGGCGTAGCTGATAAGCCAGAGTGTCCATGATCTCGGCATCGACAAATGGCAATAAGCGTGGCCGCTTATCGATGAGGGTCACGCGCACTCCAAGCGCAGCAAACATGCTGGCATACTCAAGACCGATAACACCCGCGCCGATCACAGCCAGTGTGCGTGGTAGTGTCTCTAAA
>JANLSE010000190.1:0-6019 GCA_031362265.1 Roseiflexaceae bacterium | reverse complement strand
ACTCGATACCATAGCGATCAAGCAGGCTACGCATTGCGCGAACAGTTTCGATTGTGAGGTTACGTGACTGTTCCCAATAATTAAACTCCAGCCCTGTAAAGCCATGTTCGGCAGCGAACCGACAATCGGCCTCAATGCCTGCTAGATCAGTATTCGCAATAAAACCGAGTTTCATAGCATAACCTCACGTCCCTGTTCGGCGCTTTCAAGTAGTGCCTCCATCATCTCTTGAATAATCAGTCCATGGCGTAATGGTGCGGCACAAGGCACACCATCCAGCACACAAGCATTAAAATGATCAGCGATTAGCTGCCAGACATGCCCAGCCGGAGCTTCTGGCATCGCAACCGTTGCGTCGGTTGGCCGATTCTGTTCGGTACGATACACGGCCGGTGGGAAGACTTTTGCGCCAGCCTCAGTGCCAAATAGCTCAATTTGCAAATCATCCGGTTGATGAGATGCCCAGAAGCTCTCAACTTGCAGGCCAGCCCCACCCTCAAAACGAATAAAACCACCCGCGTAATCATCGGCAGCATACTTAGGCCCCAATTCCGGCTGTGGCTTGAAATCCCAGTACCCCAGGCCACGTGGCCCAAATACGGCACCTGCGACGCCGCTCACGCTTACTGGGCGTGGCATCCCCATAAGCCACCATGCCGAATCGAGTACATGGACGCCCATATCGCGGAAGGCACCGCCACCACGCTGAATAAACCCTGGGCTCCAGCTAGGGATGCCGCTACGACGCACACTACGTGCTCTACCATAGTAGATATCGCCAAGCTGGCCACTATTGGCTAATCCACCAATAAACTGCGTACGTGGATCAAAACGGGTCGAGAGCGACATCATATTAACGACGCCAGCCGCTTCAGCAGCTTCTACCAGTGTACGCGCAGCCGCAACCGAATCAGAGAGTGGCTTGGTTACCATCACATGCTTGCCATTGCGCACCGCTTCCAGCGCAACCGGAACATGATATTGATTAGGTGTGCCAATAAAAATCGCATCAATCTCGGGGTCGCGGCACAGCGCCTCGTGATCAGTAAAGAACCGCACCGGCTCTGGTAGATCTTTGGCAACACTGTGCATTCGTTCTTCTACCAAATCGCAGAGCGCAACCACTTTGCTACGCTCGCTACGCGCAAATCCTAACGCATTCCAACGACCAATTCCCATTCCAATAATGGCAACCCGCACGACACTCATTGCTTACCTCTTTGTAATAGTGGAGTATGTGTTAAGCTTCACTGACTGCAAGCACGAGTCGATAGCTTTCCACGAGCATCCGCGCTTCCTCTATGATACAGTAGAAAATGGGTGAAATAGTCACATCATCACACATCAACCGAGACACCGATGAATTCTACCACAGCTGGAAAAGCGTTGGAGACGTTTGGGATACCTTCCATCATCCTACCCACGCCGAAAACCGTAAACCGCGCACGCGCTACGGGGTTGGGTAATGTCATTGCAGCAGCCTGCATCGATTGTTGGAGGCAGATTCTTTAGTGTTACCGCAGCGGCCCTTCCATTAACACCGTACCATCCTCAGTGACGCCGGTAACCTGCCCGCTGCCCTGGTAGGCGGTTGCGAGCAGGTGCGTTACGACAGTCTGCCCCGGCTGGAGCGTCAATTGGGTTCCGCGGCGGACGGCCTCCGCTAATCCCAGCGTCGGGTAGCTCGTCCATGGCTCAAGCGCCACGGCGTGCGCGCGACCCCACCAAGGAAAGCCGCCAGCGCGACCAAGCTCCTGCCAGAGCCATAGGTAGCGAAAGAGGGCACCATCCCAGCGCATCGCGAAGCCCGCGCCAAGCGCTGGGCTACCGATCGCATACCATGCCGGGCCATCGAACTCGGTCAGGTAACACATCTCCCGCCCAGAGGCTGTGGTTCGCGCTGGCACCACGCTCATGTCCACCATCCCACCGTCGGCACCTGGCGCGTGCGGCCAATCGGTCTCGCGGCCAAGCGCCAGGCGGCGTGGCGTAAAGCCAGACATTTCCTCATGCACAAGTAACCGCCGAGCCGAAGTGGTAATCGTCGCACCCTCCTCCAGGAACGGCAGTCCGAAGGCCACATGATGGCCCCACATAACGTCGAGTTGCTCACCTGCCTCGTTGGTCAACTGCTCGTCAAGAGTGAGCGTCGCGCGCCCGCGCTCGATCGTCATGGTGCGCTCCAGACGCAATGGTGTCCGCAGTGCCCGTACGGTACAGCGCAGGCGCACCCGCTCGGGGGTATCTTCCAGCACCTCGGAGGTCCATGGCACTAGTGAGACCTCGCCATGCTGGCCATATTCAGCGCCCTTGTAGGCAGCCGTAGGCCCACCGTTCGGCACGATCTCCTGCCAACCGCCCACATAATAGTCGAGAAACGTCCCGGCACCTCCTGCAATCGAAGACAGCCCACGTGACGGGTCGTGCAACTCCACTGGCAATCGAAGTAGCGGGTCAAGGTCAAGCGGCTTATAGCGGAACTCGATAATCTCAGCACCGCGGTCGAGCAGCACGAGGACGCGAATAAGGTCGTTCTCTATCACAGCAGCGCGCATCCCGCGCAACATCCACTCATCGGACACCCGGCAGCCATGCGTGTGGATCGAAGTCTGCGGCATCACGGCTCCTTTTATACAAGCGAGGGGTATTGTAGCGGCAGGCCGGGTATGTCCATGCGCGTACGAGCCAGGTGCCAACGCGACAGGCTAGCAAGCACCAACGTCCGCCGGTCGTCACCGCAGAAGGCCAGATTTGCTGGTGCGGCAATCTGAGTGGCCTGCCAATCCTTCACCAATAAGGCCAGATCGCCATCCGGCGACAGGCGGTAGACCGCGTTGGGGGTATAGCATGAGATATACAGATTCCCAGCGATATCGAACGCAAGGCCATCGGGTACGCTGCGCGGCAGGTGCGCCACGCGCTCCGGCGACCCAATGCTACCATCTTCGCCTAACGCCACCCGCACAACCCCCGGTTCGGTAGTGGAGAGCACGACATATAGATGCCGCTCGTCGGGGCCGAGTGCCATACCATTGGGAAACATACGCAGCTCGGTGCTCACTATTTCGGTATACCCACCTGGGCGAATACGGAACAGACAGCCATTATCGGCCATCCACCCGCCCGAGTCGGAGACATACATGTTCCCACCGCGATCAAACACTGGGTAGTTCGGGTTAACCATTTGGCGCGCAGTCGTGCCGCTTGAGTAGACCGTAACAGCACCCTGCGATATCACCCGCATCACCGCATGGTGCCCGACATCACAGACGTAGATTGTGCCAGCGCGGTCGAGGCACAGCCCGAGCGCAAAGCCGCCGGTGCTAGCGATCTGGCGATAGCTCCCGTCCATCGCAATACGGTAGATCTGGCCAGCCTCGCCACCGGCGTAAATGTAGCCATCGAGGGCCCATGTTACGCACTCAGGGTGGTCGAGACCATCGACAAGCGTTGAGAAGGACTTGGTGCTCAACAGTGCATCCATACTTCCTCTTTACTGAAACACAATCCGTATCGTCTGCAGACGGTATGGCTCGATTGCAGCGCACACTGCATGGTCGCCGACATGCGACACCATGCCGGACACAGGCACACCCATCAGATCGCAGCACTCAGCAGCAGCAATGCCGACGTATGGGAAGCTCAGCTCGAACTCACCCGCGATGCCGGAGATCTCCTGAAGGCGCGCAATCACCCCGCGACCGTCAGCTGCGGGCCACAGGCCGATCAGCTGCACATGATCGGGCGTAAGTGTGAGGAAGCTGGCATGCGCGGGGAGCCTAGCAGGTATTCCTATTTCACTATTCTCCATCCCGGCCGGACGATCCCACACCGGCCCAATCAGCGGTTCAACCGAGGCCTCAGCGCCGATCCGCGTCGCTGCCACCGGGTCAAACGGGCCGCTGTGCGGCACCAGCCGGTAGCGGAAGCGCATCCAGCCTTGCTGCGCCACACAGAAGTTGGTGAACCAGTGGTTATTAAGTGGCCAACTCAGCAGGAGCGGCTGCTCAGTCGCGCGCCGTTCAAGGTAGCGGTGATTAGTAAAGCCCCCGAAATGGACGATTGGCGTGTCGGGCATTGCCACGGTAACGCCGCGTTGCGCATCGCTCAGATCAACCCAACGCTGCACAGCATAGAAGTCACGACAGGCGATCGCGATCTGCTGCTCCTCAGCCTCCACGATCGCTGCGGCCGCCTCGTAGCGCGGCGTGGCCGCGGCGAGGCTCAGTGGAAACGCGATGTATACCGACTCCGGGTCGGTCACCGGCAACTTCTGCATGTCGTAAACTAGGTCGATCCAGGGCAGTTCATCGTACAGAATGATCTGGATGCGCAGATCCGCCACGCCAGGCGCGGCAAGTCGTAGCGCCAGCAGGCCGCGACCGACACCCGGCATGAACTGGGCGCTCAGCACGCGCGTCGGGCCGGCCCGCTCCGGTACCAGGTTCGGCTGACGATTATAGTCGGGCGCGAGCGGCGAGTGCATCTGCAGTTGCATATCCCCACGGCCATTTGGCGAGCGGTTCGTCTCGTAGATATAGTGGCCCAGCCGCCAGGGGGTACTGGTATCTACCCACTCCTGTCCGTTGGCGCGATCGATCAGGCTGCGGATTGCGCCCGAGGCTGGGTCGACCATCAGTCGATACAGGCGGTTCTCTAGCGTCCAGGCATAATGCCGTACAGTGGTCTTCGGTGCGTGCCCAGCCGGAGGGCGCGACCCAAGCTGCGGCAGCTGCGGTGCATGCATCGCAATCGTCTCACTACCCACGACCAGCGATTGGGCATCGGGCTCTTCCACCACCAGCGGCACGCTGATGTAACCACAAGCTGGCAAGTCCACCACACCATAATCAACCACCGGCGGATAGGGCCCATGCGGGTCGGCGAGCTCTAGGCGACGCTCGAGTTCGGCCTGCTCCCAGCCAGTCGGCGGGACGTGCGGCAGCAGGAGCGGCGAACGTCGCGGCCAGGGCAGCGGATTGTAGACGAGTGCGTGGAGCGCATCGGGCTGCGGCAGACGCGCGGCCAGGTCGTTCAGCACATATTGGGCGACACGGGTTGTTGCCGCAGCACCCTCATAGGCATAGCCGGCCTTGCGATGCCACTGGCCACGGGTGTTGGTCGAGTCGGGATAGGTAATGCTGTCGAAGCCACCCCAGGTATGCTCATCGTAGAGTGCCAGGCCGCGCCAAGCCCGGCCCTGATCCTCACGCGGGTAGGGCGCAGGCTGTGGTAGCCCCTGGAGCAACGCTGCCAATCCCTCGGCCGCCAGCAGCCGCCCGTGGCTCTGCCGCGCCAGTGCTGTCTCGTAGGCGCTACTCGCGACCCCATGCGACCACCAGTCGGTCCACTCACCGGTGCGGGTCTCGAGCGTATCGGCGGGCTGGGCCGCAAGCCGATCAAATAACTCCTCCAGACCAACGATCTGCATGCGCGGCTGCCATTCGCGGGCGTTCCATTCGCGCACGAAACGCACTAACTCCTCGTGCGGGCCGCCGTTATCCCACATAAAGGTGCTCGTGATCTGGAAGTAGACAAAGTCGAAGGGATAGCTCTGTTGGGCGAGCCGGTCGATATACCCCATCAGCAGCTCGCGCGACTGGTTCAGATCGTACACCCAGCGCCGACCGATATTGGCACGTGGGATGCCATAGTAGTGGCCGTAGCCATAGTGCTCGCCATGCCAGGCCAGTATGCTGCGCCCACTCGGGCCACGCCAGCGGAAGCCGGTCGGGCGCGGCTGTGGGTCGCGCGCCATCACACGGTTGATCGCCATGGCGATCCCATGAAGACCGGCGTCGAGCAGCAACTCCACCAAACCCCAGCTCTGGCCGTTGACATCGCAATTCAGGGCGTAGCGCGGATCGATACCGTAGTCGCGACGCAGTTCGCCAGCCACTTCCAGCGTACGCGCCAACATATCTGCCGGGAAGAGCGGTGTAACATTGCAGTACATCCCGCCAAAATCTATCAGCCCACGGCGGTGAAGCACCTGCAGCCGATCGACCTCGGCGGAGGT
>JANLSE010000181.1:0-3658 GCA_031362265.1 Roseiflexaceae bacterium | reverse complement strand
ATTCGCCAATGTACCAGTCAACGCGATGATTGGGCCAAGTGCGCAACACCGACCATACATTTTGGCTTGCGGAAGATATAGCGGATTCTCGCCTTCAATATCACGCGAGCTCATATCATTACCAATCGTAAACCCAACCAGCTCCATCGCGGGATTCACCACCAGTGCCAATTCTGGTTCTGGCACATTCCAGCGCGAATCGCCACGTACTGCAACAGGTTCACGTGGCCCAACTGTGCGGCTTGGCGTAGCCTTGAAAAAGATTTCTGGTCGCGCCGCAGTATACACACGGTCGTAGATGCCACTGCCTGCCGATTCTTCCTCACGAGCAACCCGGCTTCGCTCATAGGTAACACCAGCAGCCCAGATCTCCTGGTCGTCGGTTGGTTTCAACAGATACACAACATCCGGCGATGGATCACGATCAGCTTCAGCAACAAGCGCAATTGCCTCAGCGGCACCAAGCGCCTGATCGAGAAGTGGATCAATATCGCTTCGCCCAATACTCCACTGGAGAAATGATGTCATGGTTGGCCAACGTGTGCTTACATCGTAGAGCGTGTCGGTGCGAATGAGCCCGATACGCGCGCCGCGCCCTGGTCGGTAAAATCGGCAGAGGTACATGGATTCCTCATTCTCTAGTTAGGCTGATTTTTCGTATCGCGATTGTACCATGGAACGAGGCGAAGGAGCGATGGAGCGATGGAGCGTTGGAGCGTTGGAACGTTGGAACGGGCATTCATCACACCTATTTGATCTTTGCGCCTTTGCGTCTTTGCGTTTCCGTTTTCTGCACTCTCTGCGCTCTTGCGTTCTTGCGCTATGCGCTCTTCCGCATCCGCCAGCCAGCCAGTAGCATACAAACCAGTGTAAACCCAACCAGTGCTAGCCAGCGTGTGAAGAGGTGTTCGGGTGTGGGAGTATATTCGGCAGGTGTCGCTAGTGGACGCAACATACCAGGTAAAACCGGGAGAATGCCAACATTGGCCGAAGCGCCATAGGCATCCATCGCCCAGCGGCTGATTGTCAGCCAGGAGAGCACCCGTTGGATGCTCAACCCATCTCCTAGGCTGAAGATCACCCCCGCAAACAGGATCTGTGGAATGAGCGCCAGCGGCACCAATGAACCTGCCCGATCCGGCGTATGTGCCATTGCTGAGATTGCTAAGCCAAGTGCCGTACCAGCCAATCCCGCTAAGAGTGTTGTGATCAGAATCTCGATCACAAATGGGCCTAGTACCCCGGATGTTGGTAGTGCAACGCGCACCATCACCGCCGCAATCAGGGCGAGTGTTTGTAACAACAATAATGGCATCAGGACAACCAATTTTGCTGTGAGGTATGGCAATAGCCGCAGGCCGCCGAGTCGCTCTCTGCGCCAGATCGCCCGCTCACCAACAATCGCACGGGCCGCATTAATCACCCCGCACCAGATCGCGGTAACTGCCAACATAAAAAGCACCTTCTTGGCTTCATTTGCCGCCGCCCGCTCACCAATCAGTGCATCTGGTTTGGCAACCAATGCCAACAGCAACCCGATTAGGGGTGCCTGAAGCAGCAAGATCGCTACGTTGCGCACATCACTACGCAGCACATCGAGGCCACGCTGCACCAGTATTCTAAACTGACGAATACTGCTAGTTCGCGCTGATTCTGGCACATGCGGCGCTGTTATATGTCGTGGAGCGTCAATCTGCAAACGTGCCGCAACATACTGCTGGCAGTAGGGTGAGTTGTGAAATTGTTGCTCCCAGTGTAGTGCTATTTGTTGCGCATTCGGCTCTGCCGCTTGTGAATCGCTTAATACCTCATAGACTTCACCTACGCTGCCAACACCAAAGAACGCGGCAACCTCAGTTGGCGGCCCATAGTACACCAAACGTCCATCGGCCAGAACCGCCACCAGATCACAGAAATGAATGCTCTCGGTTGCATGGGTTGCGACGATCACAGCGCGGCCTTCATCGGCAACCGTTCGCAGTGTCGTGAACATGCGTCGCTCAAGCCCAGGATCGAGTGCTGCGGTTGGCTCATCGAGGAGCAGCACTGCTGGATCCGCTAAGAGTTCGGCAGCTAGCGCAACTCGCTTGCGTTGCCCACCTGAGATCTGGTAAATGGCTAGGTTGCGTTGTTCACTGAGTCCAACTTCCGCCAGGGTTGTTGCAATCCGTAGTTCGATTTCATGCGTACTTGTGTCGGGCGGTAGCCTCAATTCGGAAGCATACCCAAGGGCGCGCTGAACGGTGAGCATGCGGTGTAATGGCTCTTCCTGTGGCAAGTATCCAACAGCAGCAAGCGCGGTTGGTGGCAAACCACCAATCAGAACCTGGCCAGCGTCTGGGGTATGGTGTCCGCTTAAGAGACCCAAGAGTGTCGATTTCCCTGCGCCACTCGCGCCAATCAGTGCAACTAATTCACATGGCTCAACTGCGAATGTAACATCGTGTAATAGAGTCTTTATGCCAGCCGTCTGTGTCAGATTTTGCGCCACAACCCGCATATTGGCGCGCGGCTGGAACATTTCGAGATATTCGCCCTGATAGACCAGTTGAAACACACCAATCTGGATTGTGTCGCCAATCTGGAGTGTGTAACGCTCAATACGCTTGCCATTCACTAATGTGCCATTGGTTGACCCAAGATCAATCAGCACATGCCCAGTTGGTTGCGTTTCGATTTGCGCATGGCTACGTGAAACAAGTGGGTGTGTAAGCAATATATCGGTGTCGCTGCGCCCAAGCCGCATCGGCAGTTTGTTTAGTGGGGAGCGCTTGGTGGGGAGGAGCGCTTGCCCGGCATGGAATCGTAGTGATACAGTATCGTTATGCGCGGGATCATCGAGGTGGATGATGTCGCCATCATTAAGCACATAGCGCTGATGTGGCACAAGGCGCGTATGGTTGAGGAAGCTGCCATTCGTCGAACCAAGATCTGTTACACAATACTCAGCCGCATCACGGGCAATCATAAGATGTCGTGCGGAGACAAAGGCATGCTCGATACGCAAGTCACAGCTTAGATCGCGACCCACGGTTAATGTGCCATGTGTGAGGGAATGCCGCAGTGTTGTTGCGCCATTCTGCACCTCGATCTGTGCGACAATCTGTGCTAGATTGGGTAGGTTCCCGATTCGTGTAGCTTTCGTTAGCAATTCTGTCCCCTATTCGGTCTTCTGTCCTTCCATTATAATACCCATAGCGAGAGAGTTCACGACGAGGTTGCATGACCGTACGCCAATGCCCATTTTGCAATTCAACCATGAGCCCGCGGGCGCGTTATTGCCCAGCATGTGGCCGCGCCGCGCCAGATTCGGCTGAGCAGAGTACGCCTGTTGAAGGAACAATCCCCAGCCCACGATCATTTCGCCTCCAAGGCGAGAACCTTAATCTTGGTGAGCTCATAAACGTGGTAGAATCAGGTGTCCGCTGGTGGCAGAGTGGTCTCGCAAGCGATGATTTAGTTACCCGTGAACGTGCAGCCCAGGCGATCGAGGATCTTTCAAAAGTTCTGCATAGCCTCTCGCAGCAGGTTGCACAAGGCCATGAGACGGTACGGATTACAACGCGGCTACCGGTATTGCGCCCTGCCGCAGTAGAATGCCCAACATGTCAGCGAGCTAATCGGGCGGGAGCCAAATTTTGCCTTGGGTGCGGCACCG
>JANLSE010000180.1:0-3629 GCA_031362265.1 Roseiflexaceae bacterium | reverse complement strand
TGATCGTATCCGTGGTGATGGTCAGATTCCGCCGTTGGCCGATCTCATCGCCAATCGTGCTGAGGAGCTAAATCTCGATGCATCCTGGGCTCCCGCTTCATAGCGCCCTGCTTTTTTGAGGAGATACCTAAAATCCATATAAAGCGGCCACTTCTGACTCGCATCAACATATAGGAAGTGTCAATTGTTTTGGCAACATACCTCAACATTCAACTAGATACACATGATACTGTAGCATGCTGAGTCTCTGAATATCAGCTACTAGATACTCGTTGAAATAGGTTAGTCGATAATGCGATCAATTAACCCGAGGCCGACAGCAACGTGATAGCGTAACCACCAGAGCTTCCGTGTTGCATCCCATCGACCACCCGTCTTCAACAGGGTTTGTACTGAGATCTCATCATAGCTCATCTGGACTGCTACGATATCGTCTGGCTCATGCGGTGGGTACCAAATGCCACTCTCAATGACAATCTCAATTGTCTTGTAGCGTTTCTTTGCCACAGAATCATAACGATAACGTACACACACCAATTGCTCGCCGTACTCTTCGAGAAGCGCCTTTGTCCCGCGCTGCCCAGGCCGGAGTGTTAGCAGCACTTTCATTGGCTCGCGCCTACGATCTGCCATTCCTACCTCCCAAATCACCCAAAAGTAAGCCTTGCAATTCTACCGAAATCGTGTATCATTCTATCCTAGAACGTGTGAAATGTCAATGAAATTGAGATGCTATGCAAGAATCAGCTCCTCAGCCAAAGCTGCTCGATCAAGTGCGTGCACTGTTGCGCGCGCGCCACTATTCCATTCGCACAGAGCATAGTTATGTCGATTGGATTCGGCGCTATGTACGTTTTCATGAGTTACGCCATCCACGTGAGCTTGGGCCACCCGAGATTAGTGCATTCCTCACCCATCTTGCCGTTGAGGGTGAAGTCGCAGCTTCAACGCAGAATCAGGCTCGCAGCGCGTTGCTGTTTTTGTATCGTGAAGTATTGCAGATTGATATTCCAGAACTAGCGGAGGTTGTTGCCGCGCGTGCGCCAACCCGCATCCCAACTGTGCTGACGCGTGAGGAGGCGCGGTTGGTGCTTGCCCAATTGTCTGGGATTCATCAGCTTATCGCGCAACTGCTTTACGGCAGTGGGCTACGTCTGATCGAGGCATTACGGTTACGAATACAGGATCTGGATTTCGCCCAACACGAAATCCTGGTACGATCTGGCAAAGGTGAGAAAGATCGGCGTACCATGCTGCCGGATCGGCTGATTAACCCGCTGCGCGAACATCTTCGCGGCATTCAGGAGCTACACGCCGAAGATCTTCGCCGTGGCTTTGGCGCTGTCCAAATGCCATACGCCCTTGAGCGCAAATATCCAGGTTCCGAACGCGAGTGGCGTTGGCAGTTTGTCTTCCCAGCTGCGCGGCTTTCAACAGACCCACGCTCTGGGATTGTTCGCCGCCACCACCTCAATGAGCGCAATATCCAATCTGCGGTCACCAGTGCTGTACGCACCGTAGGGCTCACCAAGCGCGCGAGCTGCCATACCTTTCGCCATAGCTTCGCGACTCACCTGCTCGAACAAGGCTACGATATCCGTACCGTCCAAGAATTGCTCGGACACAGCGATGTGCAAACAACGCAATTGCAATACACACAAACCAATGATTATCTCAGCTCGACTTGTCATCGGTCTGGTCAGCCTTCGACACCGATAGAGCCTTAGCATCCCCTCTCTTACAGTCGGGTGCGTCCTTCACCTCGGGGCGCACCTTCCCATTATCTCAAATATTGCCAAGACCTGACATGCCCGTAAAAACAGGCGTGTAGTTTCTGGTAGGTTTTTTGCTTGTCGTTTCATGTCGCTCCTCTCAGTTGTGGTAGAGGTAGTGATGTTGTCGTTTCAAGACATGTATGCTAGACCTCAGCGAGATAAACATCGATCCTCATAGGCAGTAATGACCTTCTCCAATGCATCTGGCTCGATCTCATATCCTGCAAGAAATGCAAGTTGTTTTGGACAGAGATCTAAGAGTGCTGCGAGTTGGCCAAGCGTACCTGGGCGCGGTCGCCGTTTTCCGCTCACCCAATTGTGAACAGCGGCAGGTGTCACATAAAGTTTCTTTGCCAAACTTGTCTCAGTCCATTTGTGCCCCAATGCTACAAGGAGCACATCACCAAGTTCCTTAAATGGTCGTGTAAGCTGCTGGTGTTTCATGAGTTTCCCCTTCAAATCCCGCTAACATACGCGGTTTTCTGTTTGCTTGATGAAGGGGTCGTAACCAAGGTGCAAATATCAAGAGCGGATCGGTACATCTGGAAAAGCTATTACTAAAGTTTGTAGTATTTACGTGTTTTGGTTCATCAACCATCGTATCTTGTTTTATGATTTGCGCACACGTTGGAGGTGTCAGATGGAATCGCAATCGGACGAATACCTTGCATCAGTGGTACATGAAGGTGATCTGGATCGCAAAGCCACGGCCTTTCGCGTCCTATGGGAACGTTATGAGCAAGCACTTGTTCGCTTCACAGCTAGTAGGCTTAAAGGTGACGTTGCAACCGCTGAGGAGGTTGTGCAAGATACGTGGTTAGCGTTCGCAAATGTTGCGGAGCGCCAAGGTATTACCCACTCTGTTCGAGGGCTTTTGTATCAAATAGCTCGCCGTCGAATCATCGATGAACGGCGAAAGATTGCACCAGAATGGCATATAGAACACGATATTCCTCTTAATTCAACCGTAGAGGAGGCATATATTGAAGCTGAGGAGCAAGCCACGGCAACAATGCTCCCATTTGTCATGGCGAAGCTCTCCCCATGTGAGCGTGCAGTATGGACACTGAGAATGTCTCAAGAATTTTCAACTGGAGCTGTTGCTCGGATCTTAGGAAAGAGAAAGGGTACCATTTCAAGCGCGTTGCATACAGCACACCAAAAGTGGAATGAGTACCGGAGCGAAATGGATGCCGAGAATATTGTCTCTGAGGCTCTCGTTCAAGCACCGCGTTATTATCATAGACCTGAAGGGGCGATTATCGAACGTTTTTCGTGTGCGCTCACCCCCGAGCTTACAGACGAAGAGTTACAACCGCTTGGCATTTCTGCTGAACAATTACAAAACTCTTATACTATCAGTTTAGCGGTACCTCGCATACGCCTGTCAAATACCCTACTTGATGCAGAGGTACAACGGGTCAGTTTATTAATTCATCCCAATTATGGAAGTGTGCCACGTCTTCTTGAAATCATGGCGGAGTTGACCACCATTCTTCGCAGAGGGCTTGGTTTTGGCGATGCAGAGCATACCACAAAGCTTGTTCATATCTACCAGCAATTATATCCAGTTGCACCTGTTGAGGCGATGGTTACTGTTGATGTTGATAAAGATGACAATATTATTCTCACACCAAGTAACTATCTCTATACGGCACCGTACCTTGACAGATTGCTTTACGATGCCCAGGTTTTGGATACCGCTCGCCTTGATTCAGAACAACTAGTTCAGTTGAAGCAGTGTGGCCATGTTTCCCTACATGCAACCAAGACATATGTTCCTATTTTGCCACAAGTGAGAGTGCCAATCGATCCTGCAAATCATCAGTTCTTAACAGATATTGCTGATATGGA
>JANLSE010000170.1:0-10855 GCA_031362265.1 Roseiflexaceae bacterium | reverse complement strand
CTTTATGGATCAGATCTTGGAGCTGGGCGCGTTCGTCGTCCGTCAAGGTGACGTGGTAGATTTTGCGCATGATATCCTCCCGGCATACGTCGCTAGACTGGGAGAAAGTATACTTCAGAATCACCATGGTTGCCTACTAGTTTAAATAGCTGGGTTTATTACCTTCCTCCAATCGTATCACAGATGAGTCTTTTGGATATCCGTACTGAGATATTGAATGGTCGACCAATTATCGCACGTTGGGAATGGGGTGGTATAAGTAATGCCCACTTTGTAATATATGGCGGTGTTGACGACTCAACCGGATTATACAGGGCAACAGTACCGAGCACGTCTAGTTCGTCAAATAGATGGAAGACCCCTGCCGAGCTTCTATCTGGAAGTGATCCTACAGTTGGTGCCTATACTTGGAATGGATATATTTGGAATATACACCGCTAGCAGTTTATTGAAGGGACATAATGCTGCGACTCGCTAGTGCACCTAAAGTCCATAGACAGTTGCCAAAGGTTTCTTACGTTCAGATAGTGAAATGCGCTTATATAATTGCGCTATTTCATTTTGTGGGTTCTCCCAACAAGCTGCTAAGTAAACCAGTAGATTTGGCCAATGTATAACTAAACCTAGAGGAGATAACTATGAAACGAGTCCTACGTATACTCATCCCGATAGTTGTTATTACTCTGGTGATTGGCTTTGTGGTTGTTCGAATCACGCAAACCACTGCGTCACATCAAAAAATGCCCAAACCAGCCACCTACCCATTCGATGATGCACGCAAACTAGCCGAAGAACGGTTACCGTCTCTCTCACACCTGATTGGGATCGATGCTGCGGGATCTGGCCTCACCAATCCGGATGTGTCGCAGCGAGTGACACTTGGCATGCCATTCATCGATTATCACTTCGACCTTGATGCAATGGCGGCGAGTGCAACGGTGCAAAGTGACATCCGTAATCAACTTGATGGTGGTGTCAATATCGATTTCCCCGTGCTTGTTGATGGTAAACCAAACACGATTCTTACAATTGGCTATCGTAACCAGAATTGGGCTTTTGTAGGGTTGGGAGGTTATTCTCCAGCTCAGCTCGTTGCGCTTCAAGAGCGATTGGAAACCCAAGGTATTATGGGTCGAGTTGATTTGCTGGTGTTCGGTCCTGGCTGGTCCATGTTTGCGATGGTCGACGATAAAGGACAAACATTCCTGATTCCACTTGAGGACTCTGCCAAATACTTCCCAGAGCTCGATTTCAGTGGCGACCAGATGTATGCGCTGAGTGAGGTTCTGCCGCTGGTACATGTACAGGCGCAGCGTGTGGTCGAAGATTCGGATCGCCAAAATCGCGATATGCTGTCGCGTATGCCAACCCAAGGTCCAACCTCCATCTCAGAACCAACCGCCACACCCGAGCCTACCTACCCGGCACCAGTGTTGGAGCCAACCGTTATAACTGCGCCGTAGGCTCTGGATGATGGAAGGTTGCCGCTAGAGTGGAGGTATGTCAACTCGACGTTCCTCCGCTCTTTGTAGTGAGATAAATCGAATATCATTGCAATGTGTGCTATCATTATTATTGTCATAAGTGGCATTCCCATGCGTTCCAAGGCTGATTTGACATAGGTTCATCTGTTGTCTACTCCTGCGTAAGGAGCCTACTATGAAACGTTACATCCGCATCATTATTCCAGTTCTGATTGCCATGCTCGTGATTGGATTTGCGTTCATTCGAACGGGTCAAACAACAGCAACTCGTCCTAAGGTGCCAAGACCAGCGACATATTCATTTGACGAAGCCCAACAAATTGCGGAAGAGAATCTGCCAAAGTTTATGCAATCGATAGGCTCTCAATCCCAAGACTATGGCTTCAAGAACAACGAAGAAACAACGCATGCGACTCTTGGTAAGCCCTACATTATGTATTCCTTTGACCTTTTAGAATCTGCTGATCATACTACGCTCCAAGGGGATATTCGCGATCATTTAGACGGAGGAACTGCTATCGGGTTTCCGGTGCTTGTTGACGGTGAACCTCGCTCGCTCATGTCAGTAGAATATCGTGATGGAGTGTGGCAAAATGGCACATGGACTAGTTACTGGCCAGGGCTAGGTATAATAGTCCAGATGCAGAATCGTTTGGCAAGTCAGGGAATTACTGAGCGAGTTGATATGTTAGGCTTTGGTTTTGGATGGTCAATGTTCGGTCTGATCGACCACAATGGGCAGACGATGCTCATCCCATTACAAGACACCGGCAAGTATTTCCCAGAACTCGATTTCAGTGGTGATCACCTATATACCCTGGATGAGGTATTGCCATTGGTACAGGTGCAGGCAAAGCTTGCGGTCGAAGAGATCGATCGTCAGAATCGCGATATGCTGTCACGCATGCCAACACAAGCGCCATCACTCGAACCAACCAACACAACTGCGCCCTAATTCAAACGCCTGCACATGTAGCTCTAGATATTTGGGGCTAACTGTGGCGGTGGCTGCTCAGCATCGCGCCGCAGCCGCTCATACAATTTCTCGCGCAGTTGCTTAGTTCGTTCCTGGTAGGCAGAATCGCGGATGAGTGGGGTTGTCATCAGCATTGCATCCTCGCCATTATCGGTGTAATAGCGCGGACGCTTCCCAACTGGCTCAAAACCATACTTCAGATAGAGCTGCTGCGCAACAACATTGCTGATTCGCACTTCGAGCGTTATTCGTTCGGCCATCAAATCAAGCGCGTGATCGATCAGGTGATTGAGGATCAATTCACCGATCCCACAACCGCGATACGCAGGTGAGACTGCAATCGTTGTGATATGGCCTTCGTCGACACTTAACCAAACCCCGCCATAGCCCACAATTCGATGTGGAATCGCCTGATCTTCGGGAGCGTTACGCCGCAGGAGTGCATTGAGGAAGATACTCAGCCAACTACGTGGGGTTGAAGGGCGATCACTACGTGGCGGCGGAATAGTCAGCGAGGAACGAACAACAATATAGCGGCTGCTCTGGTTGCGAACTTCCTGGCGGTATGTACCTGTCGACCATGGAGTCGTGAAACTGCTACGCTCAATCTCCTGCACGGCCGAGATATCATCCTCGGTCATTCGTTCAACGAAGTAGTACATTGCGGCCGCTCCGCCTCTGATTAAGAAGACTCAATTTAACAGCAATCACCCACGTTGGAAATCCTGTTACTTCAGCGGCTTCGCGCTCGCCGGGTTACTTGGGTCGAGCAAGAGTTGCGCATTATAGGCACCATTCCGCCCATATTGGCCTCCGCCCTGGAATTGGCCGGTTACCTCGACTTTGCCCCATACAAAACTATTATTTGGCCCAAGGTTAAGTGTGGCCGAAGCATCGGGAGGGAAGCCTTCCATCCAGATAATCGTACCAATTGGCTGTGGGTTGCTGCCATCCTCTTCGGTCGCAACGCCCTCCGCAAGAACATAGATCGCGCCATTCCAGAAATAATAACCCTGGCTCGTCACTGCCTGACCATTGTATTTGGCTGGATCTGCAGCCAGATCAAACAAAGAGATTTTGCCAGCTTCAAGCGGTTTCTTCTCGATTCGTACCTCTTTAAGGCTAATGCGCTCAATTGCTTCGGCAGAGGCAACCTGGATGCGGTTCACATATGCACCATCTGGCCCGAACTTCCCGCCTGCTTCGAAACGCCCGGTGACACGCACAAAACCATAGACCGAATCGCCTGGGCGGTGCAGTTCATTCCCCAACGTTGCCGGTACACCCTCAACCCAAATTGGATCACCAAGTGGTTGCGCATCCAAACCGTTATCAAGAGTACTCACACCAAGTGCAAGAACTGTCTTCCCATCTCGTTCAACATATGCGCCCTGCACAGAAACAACTTTACCATTGAACTCCTGGGCGCGCGACACCAGATCTGGCACATATAGAGATGAAGTATCACCACACGCTGCTAGCAGCATTGTGGCTCCTAGCAGAAGAGTAATGATCGAAAGCGCGCGCAAGCGCTGATTAAACATGTATCGCCCTCACGTTTGTCCACTTTTGTGTGGAACACCGTATAAATAGAGCAGCAGTTCTACGATTGGGTCATGGTATAACTCTGCGCCAATCAATTTCGCGTGGCTGGCATTATAGCAGAATTGAGCACTAATGTTGTCAAAGAATGGTGTAATCCACATGTCATCCGATACTCCTGACAGACCGCGGCAAGACTCCTATAATCATTACTACAGATAGGAGGCTCGGTATGAGCACACTCTTTGTGGCTCTTGGAATTCTTGTACTGGCCCTGCTGGCGCTCTTGGTCTGGTTTGTGCCATATCAGTTGCAACAACAAGCAGTGCGGGTTTCGGGTGAAACGGCTCAACTACGCGAAATGTTGCTTGATCTGCTGAATGAGCAGGAGGCCGTCGCGGTACGCCAGGCTCAACTTGGAACCTCGCTTTCTAGCCTGCAAGTGCGCATAGAAGCGCTCGTTGATGCGGGGCCTGGAGCAGCACAACCACCTGGCCAGCAGGTACATTCATCGTTGGTTGAATCGCGAATTACCGATGTCCAACAGCAGATCGCCGTATGGCTTGATAGCCACCAACGAGGTGATCGTGCAAAGACTCAGCAGGACAATGAATCCTGGGCGTATTTGATGAGTCTGTTGGCTGCGATTCAAGATCGGGTCGGCTCGCTTTCAAATGAGCGGGCAGTTGGTGCAACTGGTGCACGTGCTGTGGTTTTATTGGATGAGCTTGAAGGCGAAATGCAACATCTCCGCACCATCTCAGATGATATCGCACGTTTACAATCGCGGTTACGGCGATCACTTAGCGATCACGAGCATGGAATTGCCGGTATTCGTGGGCATGTCGCAAATGGACAGATCGACTCAGTGCGGGTAGGCTGATATGGATTACGGATTACGAATGTTGGCTGGGGCCAGTGCCAAAATGGTGCTAAAAAGCGCGTATGATATCATTGAAGGTTGATGATAGTATTCCCTGTATGCATGCTCTCATCATCCTATCCGCCACCAAACGTATCCAGATGAATGTAAACCAATGAGTATTATCGTTATTGATCAACAGGTTGTTCATTATGAAGCACTTGGGCGTGGGCGCCCGGTGATCTTTTTGCATGGCTGGATGGGTAGTTGGCGCTACTGGTTTCCAACTATGGAGCGCATGTCTGAACATTTCCGCACATACTCGTTCGATTTCTGGGGCTTTGGTGAATCACGCCGCCAGAATGGCTCCGAAAGCATTGCGAGCTACTCAAACCAGGTTATGCGATTTCTCGATGCACTTGGGATCGAGAAGGCTATTCTGGTTGGCCATTCAATGGGTGGTATGGTCGCCCTCAAGACAGCCATCAACAATCCTAAGCGTATTTCGCGCGTAGCGGCCGTGGGTGCACCGATTGTTGGAACATCACTCTCATGGCTACTCAAACTTACCGAGCAGCGCGCCTTAGCGGATGCATTCGCACGCATGCCATCGTTCCGGCGCTTTATGTTTAGCCAGTTTCTGGGTATGAAGGATGATCCAGCGCTCGCTGAAATCCTTGATGATAGTGTCAAATCAAGCTCGACAACCCTACATCGTACGGTTGGATCCATGCTACGCACCGATCTGCGTAAGGATTTGCCTCATCTGATTACTCCGACCCTGATTGTCCACGGTGGGCGTGATAATATCGTGGCACCACACCAGGCCGATCTGTTTGGCAATGTACCAAACGCCGAGGTTGTGGTTATGCCCGAAAGCCACCACTTCCCATTTCTCGAAGAAGCCGACCTCTTCAACGATGTCTTGCTACGCTTCCTCAAACAAGACAGCCAACTTCGTAACCCACTCCGTATGCCATTCCCACATCCAAGCCCGGTAGGCTAGAACCAAGCATTGGAGCGGTGGAGCGGTGGAGCCGGGTACCCTCTGGGTGTAGCATTGAAGCCGGGTGCCCTCTGGGCGAAGCAATGGAGCATTGAAGCCGGGTGCCAGACCCAAAGGGTGCCCCGGCGAAACGCTGGAGCGCTGGAATGGGCATTCATCATACCTATTAGATCTTTGCGTCTTTGCGCCTTTGCGCCTTTGCGTTTCCGTTCTCTGCGCTCCCGCTCTTTGCGTTTACGTCTGAGTGATGGAGCCGAGTACCAGACCGGGGTGCCAGACCCAAAGGGTGCCCCGGCCTGGTGCTCCGGTGTAGCATTGAAACCCCGGTCACCTTGTCTCCGTGTCTTCCGGTCTCCGTGTCTTCCGGTCTCCGTGTCTCCTTATTCCTGTACCAGATCCTGAATCGCTTGTGCAGCATGATTGAGCAGCGCTGTGTCACGTTCGGTCACACCAAGTTCGCCAAGCGCTTCGCCAACCCGTATTGTGAGGGGATGTGGGTGAGCGGGAGATTCCTCCTGAGCTGGCACTGCGCTCGATACGGAGATGTGAGAGGCCTGCGAGGTGTTTGCTATCGCATTGGCTACCTGCTTGCCAGAATCTCTTGCTATTGGCTTCCTTAAGCCAGCCCTCCACGCGGCGATAGCCGTAGCTACATTCTGGCCGCTCCTGCTTAGTTGGTTGCTGCTGATTATTGGATCCTGATCCCAACCATAGCAATCGCGTAGAAAGCGCATGTAGCCTTGGGCCGCACCTTCCAATGTGTGATCCTGGGCCACATATGTGCGCGCTGCCAGACCAATCTGTTCTGCCAATGTTGGATTCCCCAAGAGCAGGCGGCAATAGGCTTGGATGAGATCCTGCTCACTTGCATCGGGATCAACCTGTGCGGCAGTGCCAAGTGGCAGTTCAGTAAAAGAGCCAGTCGCAGTTACCAGTGTAGGCCGCGCGGCACCCAATAGGCGCAGCAGGCTTGCAGAGGTTTCGCCTGCGGTGGGGTGACGTAGATTGATACAAATATCGGCGGCGGCTACATATTCCTCAAAGGCGGCACGATCTACATAACCAGTCACACTCACCACATCCTGTAAACCCGCACGAGCAATAGCTGCCTGTAGATCGTAGCTTGGTGAGACGCTTCCCACCAGAAGGTAACGCAATTGCGGGAAATCGGGAAGCAGCGCACGCACGGCTCGTAGGGTAGCATCTATTCGTTTATACGGGTTGATATGCCCAAACGAGGCAAGTAGATGTACATCGGCCGGGATGCCACGGCGGGTACGTGCTTCGGCGCGGCTCAGGGGTGCAGGCAGTGGAACGCCCATTGGCACATGCGCGGCAGGCAGATCTGGGCGAATAGCAGCAACGCGCTCAATCACATAGTTGCTATGGGCGATCAGGCCTTTGGCACACGCCAGCACATCCTCACAAAACGGTAAATCGAACGCAGCCTCTGTAAAGCGGCCATGCAGCATAAGATTTGCAATCCGCTCACCCTCTGGGCCATAGCAGCGGCCCGCCTCACTGCGGTAAAGCTCAATATCGCCGAGCGTGTTTGCATAATACTGCAACATAAAGTGATGCAGAACGAATTCATGCAGCACCACAACACCAGGGACATGTTGCATCGTACGCCAGATCTGCGCATGGACTGGGCTGTTCCCAATATGATAAAGGATCGCATCGAACGGCTGGCGCTTCTGATCGCGAGCAAGTGCGGAAAGCGGGCGAATCACAACATCGCGCAGCAACTGCGGGTTACTGGGGCGTAACCTGTCGTCCAGGTATAACGTCACCTCCGCATATTGCGCGAGCTGGGGCAATAGTTCTTCACTGTAATCCGATATTCCGGATGCAGCAGGGTTTACTGGCGAAGCATAGGCAATTCGGCGCATTGGCATACTTGTCAATCGAAGGCAGCCTTGGCACGGCCTTCAAATGCATCCCTCAACATCCGTACCGAGCGTGGCAGAATGGCTGGTAATGCATCTGGAGGGAAGTATCCGAGCGCAACAAACTCACTATCATCGGGGGTGAGTGCACCACTCATAACCCGGCAGGCGAAGAAGACACTGATGATCTGTGCCTGATCACCATTCGGATAAGTCCACTCAAATTCAGGGCCAGTATATAATCCAATCAGTTGAGTTGGTTCGACATGCAGGCCAGTTTCTTCCAACACCTCCCGAATAATCGTCTGTGATGGTGTTTCGCCAAGCTGAACAATTCCAGATGGTGGCGCCCACAACATCACATCGGCCCGCCGCCCAAGCAGTACCCGCCCATTTTCATCCATAATAAAGGCAGATGCGGAAAGTTGCAGAAGCCGTTGATGTCCTACAAAGCTCCGCAGCCAGCGGCTATAGTTAATCGTCATGGCATATTCCCTATGGCAAATAACTGAGGTTGACCCTAACTATTGGTGACACTCTCGAACCGCGTTGCTTCGTGCACCATTATAACCGAGAATTATGCTACAATCGGCATACAGTTGAGGAGGCCCTATGGAACTAGTTGTTTCGATCATCAAATATACCTTTGTAGTAGCGCTCGGCATCGAGGCTGTGATTATCGCGCGAGCAATTATACGGTTGGCGCGCGAGAAATCACGCGTCAGCGATACCAGTAGCACAGCGGCGGGGAAATAGCCGCATGCGTTATACACTGATGCATATTTCCGATCTGCATGCTGGCCCGCCATTTAATGCCACAATCGCCGCTACAATTATTCGCGAGGCACATGAACTACGCCCGGATTTGTTGGTCGTATCGGGGGATTTTGTGCAGCGCGCCGATATTCAGCGGCAGTGGGAGACGATTAAACGCTTTCTGGCAGAACTACCTGAACCACGCTTATATGTAGCGGGCAATCATGATGTGCCATTGTTCAACCCATTCCGGCGCATCTTCGACCCACTTACAATCTATCAGCGCGAGATCAGCGCAGATCTGAACCCTGTTTTCGAGCGGCCAGGAATCGCAGTAGTGGGTGGATGTAGCGCACATGGCCTGACTGTCGATGGTGGTCTTGTCAAACCCGACCAGATAGCAGCAATGCAGGCGGCATTTGCGCGCCAGCCAGCCGGAACTTGTCGTATCGCGGTACTCCATCATCATGTGATTAACCCACCGGGGTGTGAAGGGCGCCGTAAGATTAAGAATACGCCAGCGGTGGTGCAAGCACTCGCTAAGAGTGACGTTGATATCCTGTTGTGTGGCCATATCCATGTTTCCTATATTGGAACAACCCTGGATGTGCAAGAAGATTTACGGCGTGGCACATTAATATGCCAAAGTGGCACCAGTACCTCGCAGCGCGGCAAGGGCCGTGAGCATGGCAAATATTCATACAATGTGATCGAGATTGATGAGCAGGATATTCGAATACGCCAACGGTTGGCAGTAGCAGGTATTAATCGGTTTGAGACTACTGCGGAATATGTGTTTCCGCGCGGGGTTAGGAGCTAGGGGTTAGTGGCCAGAGATCGGGCATAGTATAGCGTGCAGTCGCTCATCTTAGGCTCTTGATCTCTGATTTCGGCTTCGGAGGGCGAAGCATGGCCGATGAGGAGCTGCGCCTGATTGCGGAAGCGCAGCGTGGCGATATCGATAGCTTTAATGCGCTGGTACGCCTGTATGAGAGCCGGATCTACAATCTGGCCTATCGTATGATGGGCGATCCAGATAGTGCTGCAGATGCCTCGCAGGAGGCTTTTTTGGCGGCCTTTCGTAATTTGCGCAGCTTTCGCGGTGGGTCGTTCCGATCCTGGCTTCTACGTATTGCAACAAACGCATGCTACGATATGTTGCGTGCTCGTAAGCGCCGCCCATCGGTCTCGCTTGATCTTCCCGAGAATGCTGATGGCGATGATTCTCCACTCCAAATCCCTGATACCGGCGAAAGCCCCGATGAGATCGCCCTACGCCGTGAGTTAGCGGCAGCGATTCAGCAAGGACTTGATCATCTCCCAGAAGACCAACGATTAGCGGTCGTTCTGAGCGATATTCAAGGGCTGGCCTATGAGGAAATTGCCCAAATTACAAATGCAAACCTTGGGACAGTGAAGTCGCGCCTAAGCCGTGGGCGAATGCGGCTACGTGAGGTGTTACGTGCAGGGGAACTTCTTCCTGCTCGTTACCGTCTTCCTGATGGGGGATCTTGTATCTAGAAACAAGCGACACAAGCGATGTGTTAGTTAATAGACCCGTAACCAATACCACTGGATTATTCATGAGCATGCCAGCACCACAATTGAATAGCACTGATATCGAGCAACTCTCAGCATATATTGATCGCCAGCTAAGCGACACAGAACGCGCCACACTTGAGAGTCGCCTCGGGCGTGAGCCAGCCTTGCGCCAAGCACTGGAAGAATTAAGCGCCACTGTAGAGGTTCTGCGTGGCTTAGAGGCATTACAGCCGCCACGCTCGTTTACGCTCGACCCAGCACGTGTAGCGCGGCCTACAATACCATGGTGGAATCGTCTGGTACTGCCCTTTGGCGGGATTGCAGGGGTTCTGATTGCTCTGGTTTTGGTAGTGAGTGTGTTGCGTGGAACTGCGAGTAACGGGAGCGTTTCTCAGGTCGCTGCTGCTCCAACCGCACAACCAGCTGCAGCAGCACGTGCGCCCGAGCCGCCAGCAGCACCACGAGAGGCGTTGTCGATTACAACTGACGCGAGTAGTGCGCCCACTGTAGCACCTGAGCCAACCAGTATGCCTGCGGCTACAGCAGCGCCTATTAGCGCTGCTGCTGCGCCGACTGCCGCGCCTGAAGCAACCACTGCTCCGGCTGCAATCAATAGCGCAGCACCAGCTGCACCTGCGCCAGCAACCGTATTAGCGCCTGCTCCAGAAGGAACCCCTGCCGCAGCTGAGGTGGCTGCGGATAGTGCTTTACCAACCACACCAGTTGCTGCAAAAACCCAGGATGTTTCACTTACTGCAACACCTCTGGCAACCGAATCTGGCCTGGCCGTTGAGTCGC
>JANLSE010000165.1:0-4708 GCA_031362265.1 Roseiflexaceae bacterium | reverse complement strand
GTTCGCCACCCTGGCGGCGAGTTCGCCCACGTCGCCAATGTTTGTCTTTGTAGCGCTTGATCTGACGTTGAAGCATATCGGCAACATCATCAATAACCGTGGTTAACTCGGCGGCGCGCTGATCAGATCGCAGCAGAATGCCATGCTCTGCTACGAGTGTCACCTGTGCGCGCTGGGTAGCTCCATCAGTACGGCGTTGTTCTTCTGTGAGTTCGACGGTCACCTTCTCGATGCCCTCAAGGTACCGATCGAGCTTGCTGAGCTTTTCTTCGATGTAGTTGCGATGACGCTCGGATACACGACCGCTTCGGCTCTTGACAATCAGCTCCATTACGCTGCTCCTTTCGCGCGCTTGATGGTAGTTGTACCAAACGCACTCATGGTTTGTGCGGATCGGCCCCTGACACTTGGGCCGCTGCATGCTGTCATTCTACTACTGAGCGATAGCTGATCGCAAGCGTTACTTTCGCAATAAATGCATAGTTTTCGATAACCGATTGCGGCTCACCATATGCTACAATAGGCATTATGAGTATACGCTACCGGAACCTGCCAGGCGTCGATGCTCTTGTGCAAGCGGTAGAAGCCCATGCGAATGGCCACGCTCCGCCGCGCCACCTGCTGATCGAAGCCGCCCGTACAATATTAGGAGAAGCCCGATCACTGATTGCCGCTGGTGGCGATTCACCAGATCATGCCTTGTTAGCCGAACAGGTGTTGGCGCGTACAGATGCAGCCTTACAGCCATCATTGCGTCCATTGATCAATGCATCAGGGGTTATTCTTCATACAAATTTGGGCCGTGCCCCATTAAGCCATGCGGCGGTTGCTGCAATGCAGGCGGTTGGCGCCAGCTACTCCAATCTGGAATATGATTTGGAGCTTGGTGAGCGCGGCTCACGCTATACACACTTGACCAACCTCTTGTGTCGGCTGACGGGTGCTGAGGCCGCTCTTGCGGTGAATAATAACGCGGCAGCTATTTACCTGGCATTGAGCGCATTGGCGAGTGGGCGTGAGGTGGTGATCTCGCGTGGGCAGGCTGTCGAGATTGGTGGCGGATTTCGCATCCCAGATGTTCTGCGCCAAAGTGGTGCCCAATTGGTTGAGGTAGGAACAACCAACCGCACCTATGCCAGCGATTATGCTGCTGCAATCACGGATCAGACAGCAGTACTGATGCGTGTACACACAAGTAATTTCCGCCTGATTGGCTTTGTACACGAGACAGCGCTTTCTGAGCTAGCGCTAGTAGGGAAGGCACATAGCGTGCTTGTGCTCGACGATCTTGGTAGTGGGACGCTCTTGCCAACTGTGGCGTATGGCCTGCATCCCGAGCCAACCGTGCAGGAGAGTGTGGCAGCTGGCGCAGATTTGGTTACGTTTAGTGGTGATAAATTACTTGGTGGGCCACAGGCGGGCTTGATCGTCGGGCGTAGCGATGTTGTAGCACGGCTGAAACGGCACCCACTGATGCGTGCATTACGGGTTGATAAAACAACATTAGCTGGATTAGAAGCGACCCTGCTGGCGTATGTACGTGGTACAGCGCCAGTTGAAATTCCAGTTTGGCAGATGATCTCCGCTCGTGAAGATGAATTGTATCAGCGGGCAGCGTATGTGATCGAGCAGATTGGAACTGGCCGTGCAATTGCCTGTACAAGTGCGATTGGCGGTGGTTCTCTTCCTGGCGAAACATTGCCAAGTGTCGCGGTTGCACTTAGTACCGATGCTCCAGATCAATTGATGCGGCGATTACGCTTAGGTAACCCGGCTGTTATTGCGCGGATTACTGATGGGCGAGTGTTACTTGATATGCGGACAATTCTACCAACACAGTTGCAGTTGCTGATAACAGCGCTCAAATATGTGGTTGATCCTGAAAGTGGGGATGCTCATGGACAATGATATTGTCAGAATGCTTTATGAAGGTGCGGTAGCAGTGACGCAAGGGCGTAAAGCAGTAGCGCAAGAACTTCTGATGAAGGTTATTGAGTTTGATGAGCAGAATGAGCAGGCGTGGTTATGGCTGAGTGGCGCTGTCGATGATCCCAGCGATCAACAGATTGCATTGGAGAATGTGATCGCCCTGAACCCAAATAATCGTTATGCTCAGGATGGCTTACGTGTGCTTGCACAGAATGTTTCTGCGACGAGTAGCGTTGCGATGCCAAGTGGAGAATGGGTGCCGCCGCCACCGATCAGTGAGGATGTTAGCGAGTTACACTGCTGGCAATGCAATGCATCGGTGTATAGCGTCGCCGAATACTGTTGGCAGTGCCATACACCGATCCATAGCTGCAAAAATTGTGCCTTTGCCAATGAAATACAATGTAAAGAGTTGCAGGGCCTCACAAACGACATGCTCCAGAATGGCCGGAACCAATGCCCATGGTGGCGGGCGCCAAGCGCGTAGTGGAGCAGGTGAGCGCAAAGCGCAGAGCGCAAAACGCAGAGCGGTTCGGCGGTTCTTGTTCCAGCGCTCCCTACGCCACCTTTGGATCCTCCCAGCCAACCCAGAAGTTATGCCGCCTTACATAGCCAACACTGCGCACCCGTAGCCCTTGTACTTGATCGAGATCAGCCTCATTGACGAGCACGATATTTGGTTTGGCCTTGAAATGCCGCGTGTACGCCTCGACAGCCTCTTCAATTTTGAGGGCGGTCGTCTTCTTTGCATTGTCATCGAACCACATCATGTACATGGCCCACTCCGCTCACTATGGTGAAGAACATTTGTTCTTATTATAGCACGCGGTTTTGGTGATTGCAAGGGGGAATATTGTAGGCGCGCACTGCTCAGTGAGCACATGTCGCTACCACAGCCGCCCTTGCTCACCTGCCTCAGATGCGCTACGCTCGACGAATGGGACGCCTAAGTGTTCATAGGCTCGCCGAGTAGCGACGCGCCCACGCGGAGTGCGATGTAAGAAGCCAAGCTGCAATAGAAACGGCTCGTAGACATCCTCAATCGCATCGATTTCCTCAGATAGTGCAGCTGCAAGTGTTGAAAGGCCAACCGGCCCACCATTGAATAGTTCGATAATGGCACGTAGGAGTCGTCGGTCATTCTCATCTAGCCCAAGTTCATCAACCTCAAGGCGGGCTAGGGCTGCACGCGATACATCACGGGTGATGATGCCACCACCAATCACCTGCGCGAAGTCGCGTACGCGCCGCAGTAGCCGGTTGACAATACGAGGCGTTCCGCGTGCCCGTGAGGCGATCTCGCGTGCGCCCGCTTCGGTTGTTTGTACACCAAGGATTGTTGCAGAGCGTACCACAATCTCGTAGAGTGCCTCGTGTGAGTAGAACTCCATGCGATGGGTTGAACCGAAGCGGTCGCGCAATGGCGATGTTAGCAGTGCAACGCGGGTTGTTGCGCCAATTGTTGTAAATTTGGGCAGCTTTAGCCGTAGGTTGCGTGCGCTAGGCCCTTTCCCCACCATGATATCGAGCGCGAAATCTTCCATCGCAGGGTACAATACTTCTTCAATCGTGCGATTCAGGCGGTGAATCTCATCGATGAAGAGAATATCGTCCTTTTGCAAATTGGTCAGAACCGCGGCAAGATCACCAGGCCGCTCGATTGCCGGGCCGCTTGTGAGCTTAAAATTGACGCCCATCTCATTCGCGAGTACCCCAGCCAAGCTGGTTTTGCCCAAGCCAGGTGGCCCATATAGCAACGTATGATCGAGCGGCTCACTACGCCCTTTGGCAGCTGCGATCGCGATTTGGAGCAACTCGACGACCTTTTCCTGCCCAATGAACTCAGTAAGCCGCTTTGGGCGCAGACTCTTCTCGACCTGCTGATCTTCCTCGCCGGAATCTGGGTTTACGATCCGCTCTTCACTCATGCAAATGGCTCACTCTAATCTCAATAGTGGGCTACTCGATCGGGCAATTGTACCTTCGCATTATACCGCATCAGCCTCAAGAGTAATAGAGTTACACGGGTTCAGGTAGCATGCTAATTATAGCATAAATGTTCTAATTGTGCAAGTGCCAATCCATGATTTTGCTATAATCCTAATGCGCCTGCAAAGGTTACAATTGCCCAGATCCGGATGATACGGGCAAGGAAAACAGCAGTGAAGAATAGCCAGAACGGCAGGCCCATGGCGCCTGCCGTAATCCCTGCAATATCGAAGAATGGGTTAGGGGGTGCTGAGAGTGTAAACAGGACAGCGAATGCACGCCAGGGGTGTTCTAGTTGGCGGCGCACCCAGCTATAGAGGCGGCTCTGCTCTACGACGCCACGACCTGAACGACCAATGAAGAATGCGACCGACTCACCAATGACTGAGCCAAATGCACCGGCGAAAATGACCAGGGCTAGATCGGTGCTTTGCCGAGCCATTGGAATAAGGATGGCTGGCCACGGCACAGGCACAATCACAGTAGCATTCGCGATCAACATCACCAGAAAAGCACCAGGAGCCGCATACGCTTGTAGGCTTGTGAGAATCTGTTGCCCAGCGGGTGCAGTAAGCCAGATATATGCGAGGATATTCAATGCGATAAAGACTATTCCCGCAAATACTGGTTTGGCCCACGCTTGCCACCAGGGCGACGTTGCCTGTTTGGTCACGCTACCTCCTGCGCCGCCACCACACGAATGCCCCAGCCACCAGAATGACTATGCCGCTGATCAATGCAATCACAATTGGTTGATTGTTGCCTTGAGTTGCCTGGCGACTAGCACTAT
>JANLSE010000127.1:0-10329 GCA_031362265.1 Roseiflexaceae bacterium | reverse complement strand
GGTCGCCATTCTTGCCACGGTATGCATTATGGAGCGCGGGGTGTTGCCAATCCACGCCGCTATCGGATTGGCCGATTACGATTCCTTCGCCGCGTACACCTAATTCGCTCCAGACCCGATCTGCGCCAATAAGTTCGATATTCCAGGTTGGGTTGCCAGGGGCGGTGGTATCACTGCTTAGTTCGAAGGGCAGCGGTTCGGCAAGTGGCCGTAGGTTTTGGCTGAAGATAATGCGATCCACCTCAGGTCGGCGCGCTAATTCATTGCGTAGCAACTCATCGCCATTGACTTCAATTCCATTCACCAAATAGAAGGGTGTATATTCTACACCGCGCTGCGTCAACAATTGGCGCAATTCGGCCTGGGTTGTGTCTGCCCGGTCGACAAGCGTTTTATAGACAAACCGCCGCCGTTCGGTGAGATCGCCAATCTGCGCAGATTGGCTAAGATTGGCTTGATCTTTGAGAATAACAAAGAAGTGGTTGCCATAAAATCCGGTCTTCCCGCCGGTTGCATACATGCCAGCCACAGCCAACCAACCTACTAGGGCCAGCGCGGCCATGATCGGTTGCGGCGCGATTGTCGGCAGCCGCTTTGCAATGATTTGCAGTAATGCCCACAGGAAGAATCCACCCAACAGCACTTGGCTTGCTGCAACCTGGGTGAATTTGAAGGTATCATCACTTAGTGCGACAACCAATCCAATCTCTTCAGGATCGCTAAATGCAAGTGGCATGGCTGCAACAAGCCCAATCAGGAGCGCCGGTGCAAGCAGGTTTGTGCGGCCATCGCGATCTGGCAGCCCAACAGCAGCGGCCGCAAAGCCAATCCCCCCAAGTACTGGCATCATAAGCGCCTGGAGATCATCTTGGCCAAAAGCCCCACCGATGCTAATCAATGCGGCAGTGAGGGTACTACCTACCAAAAGCAGATCCCATCCTGGCCCAGATGATGATGCGCGCACCGCCGGGAGCAGAAACGCACCGAGCAACCCTGCACCAAGTAGCCCAAGCGCAGCGCCCTGAGCCAGGGCCAGCAGAATATCGAGTTGATTACCAAAGGCACCAACCCGAATCCAGGGTATTGTTGCAAACGCGGCTATCAGAAGTGCAGGTGCAACACCTGGTAATTGAAACGTCAGGCCGCGCCGGAGTGCCAGCCAAAGAAGCGGTATCGCCGCCAGGATGCAAATGACGATGCGGGTTATACCAGCGGCATAAACCGCATCGAGTGGAAATACCAAGCGTGGGATGAGTAACAATACGACACATCCAGTTGCCACCAATAGCGTCTGGGCGATCGCACGGTAACGCGCGGTTTTGATCAGCAACCCGAATGCGAGCACACTGAGGAAGAGCGGATGCAGCAGGCTAAATAGGAGCGCTTGTGCAGCAGTGTAGGGTAGCTTCTTAATATCGCCTGCCCAAACCGCCCCAACGACTGAGGTCTCGATGGCGAATGGAACGACGATGGCGAAACCGATCATCAGTATCGCTGCGGCAACCACGAGGCATCCAGGGGGCGTGCGAACGCCGGAGGTTTCTGTCATTGGTGCTCCTCATAGTTGGCAAAATAGTTGCACGGCTTGCGCGTGCTGATACGCGTGCTGAAAGAATACCATAGGTTCGCTGATTATAGTACCTTGGCAACAAAACCAGCGTTCTAACGTATCATGAGTAGCAGATTCTGAATGAATAGATGAGGGGACTCATGCCGACACGTGCAGGACTTCAGCAGGAAATTGCCGATGCCGAGCGGGCTGCCGTAGCACTTCGCAAAGAGGTCGACGACATTCGGCGCTATATCGCAACGAATGAGAAAGACATGCAAAGCCAGCCGGAGTCGCTTCGTGCGATTACCCAGGAAGCGTTGGCTCGTGCACGTGCCGATCTCTCGCGTAAAGAGGCAGATCTAGGTGCCTCGCAAGCCGCTGTTGCCGCGAGCCGCCTAGTGCTCACCAAGATGCAAGAGATCGAAACGAAGCAGCAGGAAATCGCCAAGCTAGAGCGCGATCAGGAGACAATTGCGAATCTGCTCGAGAAAGCACGTAGCGATCTCCAACAGGTTGAGGATGAATATCTGGCACTCACTGGGCCGGTGACAATTCCAGGCTTTACGTTGCTTCTCGCCGATGGGAAGCCGATCACTCTCCCAACCGACCGCGCCGATATCGTTCTGGGTCTACTCGATCAGGCCGATAAAATCTTCCCCGATGTAGATCTGACACCATACGGCGGTAAAACAAGTGGTGTCAGTCGACGCCATGCGCAGTTGCGCTACCAGAACACGCAGTGGACACTGATTGACCTTGGCAGTTCGAATGGCACATTTGTGAATGAGGTTGCCCTACAGCCAGGCGTACCCTTTATGGTGCAAGATGGCTCACGATTACGCTTTGGGGCACTCGCATGCACCCTGCGCTCAACTGCACCATCAAAGACCGTACGCTTATAACAACGAAATAGCGCATAGCGCACAGCGCAGAATCCCTAGCGCGCTGTGCGCTTGTTAACGACTACGCCCAACCCCAATCCGTGGACATAGGTCCGATAGAGGGCAGGCACTACAGCGCGGTGATGTTGGATGACAGATATTCTGCCCGAGAGTCACGAGAAGCCCATTGATTGGGATCCAATATTCGGGTGAGAGTTTTGCACGTAGTACGATCTCCGTCTCATCCGGTGTTTTTGTCTGTACATAGCCCCAGATGTTGCAGATACGATGCACATGGGTATCCACACAGATGCCAGGCAACCCAAAACCAATCGTTAGTGTTAGATTTGCCGTCTTGCGTCCAACCCCAGGAAGCGTGAGCAATGCATCGAGATCAGCAGGAACCTCACCCGCATAGCGTTCCAATAGAAGCCGAGATACCTCAACAATACTACGTGCTTTAGTGTTGTAGAATCCAACTGGATAGATCAGTTCGGCAATGCGTGCTTCCCCTAAGGCAATCATTCCTGTTGGCGTATCGGCCTGTGCAAATAAGCGTGGCGCAACCACCGCAGTGAGCGTGTCCTTCGTACGCAAACTGAGAATAGTCGCGATCAGAATACGAAACGGGTTGCGCTGATCATCGGCCATGCCATCAATCAGTGGTTGCTGATAATTGGGCATCTCTACGCGCAGGATGGCGAAGGCTGCATCCAGATCAATGGTCGTCATGGCGCTCCTCAAGGGTGTTCAGATCAGCGCCGTATGGCTACCGCATTCGCGTGGGCAAGATGCTCTGCGGCATGTTGTGCGCCACCAATGTCATCGACTCGTACATTCGCACGTGCCGCTGTGCCAGGTAATTCGGCTACCACTGCGATTGTCGGGATACCAACCCTGGCGGCCAGTTCTGCGCTACGTGCCGCACGGATTGGATCGATTGCGCCGACCACAAGTGCGCTCACACCTTGATGAATGAGCTGCGCCAATGCACGATCCTGACCATCGACATTCTGTGCAGAGAGTACCTCAATCGTTGCCCCATACTCAGCTGCACAGGTTGAGACCCCATGCGCGAGCATATTCCAAAACGTCGACCGGTTGTAAATGAAGCATCCAATCGTTGGTTTATCACGCTCAGCCATGAACATTACCTACGATAATCATAAGAATGGAGAGTGCCTGAGGAGGTGCCAGCTAGCAGCGAACTGTGTATGCGTCGCCAGTATAGCAGATACTATATATGTGACTAATATACAGATAGAGATCAGATAAGCAGCAGACGCGTACCAAGATGGTACTTGTGGGTAGGATTCGATGATTACGGCATTCTGTCGTGGCTGGCAGATTGCGCTATACTAGCAAGGGATTCGTTGGAGGAAAACAGCCATGGTCGAACTACCTCTTTACCAGCCAGCGGCCAATATCCAGTTGCCGTTTGTAGCGCGTGTTCGCCAACGCTTCGATACCTCGCGGGTGGAAGACCTGGAGTTAGCCGTCCATGTTGCTGTGGCGCAAGCTGCGGATGCGATTCGGCCCGGGATGCGGGTGGCAATTACTGCTGGTAGTCGTGGAATAGCCGAAATTGCACGGATTACATGCTATGTCGTTGCAGAGGTGCGCCGCCTTGGTGCCGAGCCTTTTGTCGTTACCGCGATGGGTAGCCATGGTGGTGCAACTGTCGAGGGGCAGCGCGATGTATTGGCAAGCTATGGTATTACCGAAGCGAGCATGGGCTGCCCGATCCTTGCGACGATGGATACAGTTGTGTTAGGGCACACCGATGCAGGGGTTGCAGTTCATTGCGATTTGGCAGCCTATCAGGCAGACGCAATTATTCTTCTGAATCGTGTGAAGCCACATTCGATTCTCACTGGCGATATGGGCAGTGGCCTGATGAAGATTGCTGCGATTGGGCTAGGGAATCATGTTGGGGCAGCCAGTATTCATCAGGCTGGCCTTGCGCAGCATTTGCTGCCAGTTGCGCGCATCCTACTGGAGAAGGCACCGATTCGTTTGGGGATCGCAATTGTCGAGAACTCGCTTGATCAGGTATGCGTTCTTGAGGGTGTTTTGCCAATTGCAATTGAAGCAGCAGATAAACGTCTCCTTAGCGTTGCACGTCGACTGCTGCCAGATCTGCCATTTGATGATATTGATGTGTTGGTGATCGACCAGATCGGTAAGAATTTTTCGGGTACTGGCATGGATGCAAATGTGATTGGCATGCACCGCCGGAATGGAGGTGCCGCAACGCGCCGAATCGCCAGGATCGTTGCCTTGAGCCTCTCACCAGAAAGCCATGGAAACGCAAATGGTGTTGGTATGGCCGATATTATCACCCAGGATCTACGTGATGCAATCAACTGGCCAATCACCTGGGCCAATGCGCTTACCGCCGATTTCCTTGAAGGGTTGAAGCTCCCAATCACCTGCGCGACCGCCTATGACGCGATCGCCTTGGCAGTTCGTAACCACGATCCACAACAGATTCGCCTCTGCCGGATTCAGAATACCGCCAATCTCGCTGAGCTCTGGGTTTCTACCGCACTGCTTGCAGATGTACAGGCCAACCCAAACCTTGAGGTGCTGGATTCACCACACGCCATGGTGTTTAGTAGCGAATAGCGCAACAGACAAGGAGACAAGGAGAGATAGTGACTAAGTGGCGTCCATCGCTCCAATGCTACACCGGGGCACCCTTTGGGTCTGGTACCCGGCTTGGCCGGGGTACCCTCTGGGTCTGGCACCCCGCTTCAATGCTCCAATGCTTCAATGCTCCATCGCTCCACTGCTAGAAGGTTGCCCGCATGTACTACCGCCGTTCACCAATCGAAATAGAAGCACCCGAAGGTTTTGGGTACGACCGGATTCGCTGTAATTTGGCAGAGAGTTCCACCCGTGATCGTACGCTGGCCGAACTTGGGTTACATGTGGATCTGGATACGCTGATCCTGCAGTATGGCGATCATCAGGGTCACCTCGGTCTGCGCACACTATTAGCGTCAGAAGGCGGTTGTACTCCCAATCAGGTGTTGCTGACGCCTGGTGCGGTTGGGGCGCTATTTATGGTTGCAACCAGCCTGCTCACCTCCGGTGATCATCTGGTTGTGTTACGCCCGAATTATGCAAGTAATATCGATACGCCACGCGCAATTGGGTGTGAGATCAGCTTCCTCGATCTCAGGCTGGCAGATGGATGGCGCTATAGTGCAGATGACCTCGCGCCATTGATAACCTCGAAAACCAAACTGATCAGTATCACAACGCCACATAATCCAACCGGAGTAGTGCTCCCGCATGCCGAGCTCGAACGTATTGCGGCGCTTGCAGCTGCCCATGGCTGCTATCTGCTTGTCGATGAGACCTACCGTGATCTAAATCTTGGGTCGATTGCGCCATTCGCCTCAGCAATTGGCCCACAGGTGATTAGTGTTGGCTCATTCTCAAAAGCCTATGGGCTGCCGGGATTGCGGCTTGGCTGGTTGCTGACCCAGGATGCTATCCTTTATGAAACAGTACTAGCTGCCAAAGAGCAGAGTGTCATTACACTACCAGTTATTGAGGAAGAAATTGGCTATCAGTTCTATCGGCAGCGTGCGGCACTCTTGCCAGTCATTCGGGCTGATGTTGAACAGCGCCTCAGCCACGTACGGGATTGGATTGCGGGCCAACCCGATCTGGAATGGGTCGAGCCAACTGGTGGTGTCGTGTGTTTTCCGCAGATTCGTGAATCTGCTCATGTCGATGTTGAGCTATTCCATAGTGTGCTGCGCGATGAATTGGGCACCTGGGTCGGGCCGGGGCACTGGTTTGAGCAGAGTCGGCGCGGGTTCCGGCTGGGTTTTGGTTGGCCAACCATATCTGAACTGGATGAGGGTCTGGCGTGTATTGGGCGGGCACTTAGTGCGGCACACAAATAGTGTTACAATCGGTTAGTATACCCCTGTTGACCTCAGTTGACCGCACTTGAGTAGGTGAGATGTTGTATGTCGCTTGAGTATCGTAAGGTTACGACCCATGACGAATACCTTGCTGCCGAAGAGCTTCAGGGCCTGGTATGGGGCAGTGAGCGGGAAATTGTGCCAACACCGATGCTACTCACGGTACACAAAAACGGTGGAGTGTTGTTGGCTGCATTCGATCGGCAGCGCCTAGTTGGGTTAGTGTTTAGCTTTTTGGGCTTTGCGGCAGGCCAGAAACTCAAACATTGCTCGCATTTGCTGGCTGTCGATCCTGAATATCGTGATCAGCAGGTTGGTCGCACATTGAAGCTTTTGCAGCGTGAGGCCGTATTAGCGCAGGGCATTGACCTGATTACCTGGACATACGACCCACTTGAGAGTCGCAACGCGTTACTCAATTTGCATCACCTTGGCACAATATGCAATACCTATTTGCCCAACCTGTATGGTGCAATGAACGATGAGTTGAATGCAGGATTACCAAGTGATCGCTTTCAAGTCGATTGGAATCTGAATAGCTCGCGGGTTATTGGGTGTGTTCAATCTCCGCCAGCTTTTTTGTCGTTGAAGCAATGCCAAGATCGTGGGGCATTGTTGCTGAACCCAAGGCCAATTGATGACCCACAGGCTCCTGCTACCGAGATTCATGCACTAACTGGAAAACAAGTGCTAATCCGTATTCCTGCCGCATTCCAGAACCTCAAATCCAGCCGCCCAGATCTGGGGTTTGCGTGGCGTATGCATTTCCGGAATGTCTGCCAAACAGCTTTTGCGGCTGGCTATACCGCAATCGATATTGTGCGCGATGGTGACCAAACCTATTATTTGCTTGAGCAGTAGGCGAGCGAACGGCAATAGCGATGGAGTGATGGAACGATGGAGCGATGGAACGCAAAAGCGCAGAACGCAAGAACGCAAGAGCTATGCGTAATGTGTGCCTGTTTTGCGCTATGCGCTGTGCGCTATTTGGTCTCCGTGTCTCCGTGTCTCTGTGGTGAAGCTATCTGTTTGTACGAATGATTCTGTTATTTGTGGTTCTGCATGCGAAGGAGATAATGTTGAAAATCGATTCGATAACCCTACATCATATTGAACTACCGTTGATCAGCCCGTTCGAAACCAGTTTTGGTGTCGAGGTGAATCGCCCGTGTATTATTGTTGAGTTGCAGGCCGAGGGATTCACAGGTTGGGGTGAGTGTGTTGCCGCCGAAGGCCCGTGGTATTCATATGAGACGATCGGCACTGCGTGGCATGTGATTGAGGATTTTCTGGCACCATTGCTGCTTGGTAAAGAAATTACGACACCAGAGGATTTGGTGTCGCGCTTTGCTCCGATCCGTGGCCACGCGATGGCACGTGCGGCAGTTGAGGCAGCCTACTGGGATGTTCTGGCGCAGTTGCGTGGTGTGTCGTTTGCTGCCGCAATTGGTGCTGTACGTGATCGAGTCGCGGTGGGTGTGAGCGTCGGGATCGAAAAGACCATGGAAGCGCAACTGGCGAGTGTTGCTGGGTTTGTTGATGCAGGGTATCAGCGTGTGAAGCTAAAGATTAAGCCAGGATGGGATGTAGCAATGGTGCGCGCAGTACGTGAGCGTTGGCCAGATATCCTGCTCCAGGTTGATGCAAATTCGGCCTATACGCTTGAGGATGTGGATATCTTCCGCGCTATGGATGACCTGAATTTGCTGCTGATTGAGCAGCCCCTCAACCACGATGATATTGTTGATCATGCTAAGCTTCAGAAACATCTGCGCACGCCAATCTGCCTCGATGAGAGCATTCACTCACCAGAACATGCGCGCTGGGCGCTCGATATTGATGCTGGGCGGGTGATTAACATTAAGGTTGGCCGTGTTGGTGGAGTAACAGCTGCGCGCCAGATCCACGATCTCTGTATGCAGCGCGGTATCCCAGTCTGGTGTGGTGGTATGTTAGAGACAAATGTTGGGCGGGCTGCGAACCTCGCATTGGCCGCGCTCCCCAATTTTACGCTGCCCGGTGATATTTCGGCCTCGGCACGCTACTATCACGAAGATATCGCAACACCTAATTTTGTGCTCAACGACGATTCAACGATTAGTGTGCCAGCTGGTGTTGGCTGTGGTGTTCAGATTATCCCTGAGCGACTGCTCGCGGTAACCAAGCACAGGCAGGTACTTGGGGTATGAGCAGTTCGTTTATAAAGCACAGCGTTATCCGGCTGTAATCGGCTGCCCGATAGCCCTGTGTCTCCGTGCATTGCGGTTCAGGCATATCACCTATGGCTCAGTTTTGTAGAATGGGCGCAAGCGGATGCCGCATGGTACAATACCTGTATGATATACATGAACACCACAAAATTGTATGGCTCGCATAACTAACCCGCGACGCCTCTGGCGCAAACGCCGATCACGCCCCACACTCACAATGTTGCGTTCCGAAGCTCCGCCACGCAGTGTGGTGCCACGGATATTGGCAATCCTATTCCTGCTGATTATTGGGCTGACAGGGTTGACAACCTGTTCTGGTGTTGGTGCTGCGTATAGTGCCTACAATGACTTAGCTGTGTCATTGAAGCCACGCCTCGAGTCTGTCGATACAACCAAAGACGAGTTTGAGACGACGCGGATCTATGACCGTAATGGTATTCTGCTGTACGAGTTCTTTGGTGCAGGCAGGCGTACTAAAGTTGCACTCGATAAAATCGCCCCCGAATTAATTAATGCAACGATTGCGATTGAGGATAAGACGTTCTTCGAGAATACTGGCGTCGATTATGAAGGTATTGTCAAGGCATTTGTGCGTAGCCTTCAAGCTGGCGAAGAAACTGGTGGCGCTTCAACAATCACTCAGCAGCTCATCAAGCGCGTTGTGCTTACCGACGATGAGCGCTCATATGAAAATCGTTACCAACGCAAGATCGCCGAAATTATTCTGGCCGAAGAACTTTCGCAGCGCTACACAAAAGAAGAAATTCTTGCGCTCTACCTCAACGAGATCTATTATGGCAATCTCGCCTATGGGATCGAGGCGGCGGCTAATACCTATTTTGATCGCAGCGCCAAGGATCTAACGCTGGCTCAATCTGCATTGCTGGCTGGGCTTCCACAGCTACCAAGCGCCTATGATCCATATGCCTTTGCTGAGGGTGGAATACTAAAGGGCCTTCAGCTTCCCGAAAACTGGCTGAGAGCAGGTAATGAGTTACCCGAAGGTGTTGTTGCACCCAAGTGGCGGCAAGTTGCTGTATTGCGTCAGATGGTCGATGAAGGATACTTGACAGAGCAGCAGGCACGCTTGGCCGTTGCCGAAGATTTGCCACTATCAAGCCGCCAAGTGCCACTGAATGCGCCACACTTTGTTTACTATGTACGTAAACAGCTGGAAGATACCTATGGCCCAGGGTTTGCGAACCAAGGTCTCTCTGTCTACACCACGATTGATCTTGAGTTGCAGAACATGGTGCAACAGAAGGCTGCCGAGCGAATTGCCCAACTTGAAGAGCGCAACATTCATAACGCAGCTGTGGTGGTGATGCAGCCAAACACTGGCCAGATATTGGCGATGGTTGGTAGTATCGATTTCAATCGCGTACTGGCAACAACCAGCAAAGGCGAAAAAGGGAATGTTCTTGATGGGCAGGTGAACGTCACGGTACGTGAACGCCAGCCTGGCTCGGCACTAAAGCCATTTACGTATCTTGCTGCAATGGAACAGGGCCTTACACCAGCATCTGTCTTATGGGATGTGCCAACTCAATTTCCGCTGATCGGTGCAGAATGGTATGAACCAAGAAACTATAATGGGCGCTGGAATGGCCCAGTACGTATGCGTACGGCATTGGCTAATTCACTGAATATGCCAGCTGTAAAGGCGCTGAAGTATGCGGGCGTTAACCACACCATTGATCTCTTACGGCGTGCTGGCGTCAGCAGCCTACGGCGTGGCGAAG
>JANLSE010000116.1:0-15132 GCA_031362265.1 Roseiflexaceae bacterium | reverse complement strand
CCAACCCAATTTCTGCTGCCCTCCAAGGCCAAGGAACGGTGATTGAGTGAGCAGTTAGCGCATAGCGCATAGCGCACAACAGAACCAATACCAGGAGGCAAGACGACTTGGAGACACAGTGATAGTGTTCTTGTGTTTTGCGCTTTGCGCTTTTGCGCTCTGCGCTTCTAAAGGACTGTCATGGAACCCTGGAAACGCACACTCTATCTTTTAACCTTCTCGCAAGTTGTTTCATCGATCGGTTTCTCGGTGTTCTTCCCATTCTTGCCGCTGTATGTCCATGCGCTTGGCACGACCAGTGGTTTGAGCCTGGAGTTTTGGTCTGGCATGGTGTTTGGCGGTCAGGCGCTCACTATGGCGCTGACTGCACCAATATGGGGTTCGCTTGCCGATAGATATGGCCGCAAACCGATGCTTCAGCGCGCATTGTATGGTGGGACGGTCATTATTCTGCTGATGGGTTTTGCCCGCTCAGCGGAGGAATTGGCGCTACTGCGTGCGATACAAGGGGTGATCACTGGCACAATCTCGGCAGCGAATGCACTGGCCGCATCAATTGTTCCACGTGAGAAGGTTGGCTCGGCCATGGGTACATTGCAAGTTGGGCTATGGGGTGGAGTGGCAATTGGCCCGCTGATTGGTGGATTTGTTGCCGATGCCTATGGCTTCCGTGCGGTGTTTGTGCTTACGGCAGTTTTGCTCCTCGTTGCGGGTGTCATTGTAACCTTCGCGATTAACGAGCAGTTTGTGCCACCTCCGCCCAAGGAGCGTAAACGTAGTATGCTGGCCGATTGGCGCAAGATTCTCGATGCGCCAAGTGTTGGGGTCGCCTATACGGTGCGCTTCCTGGATTGGATGGCGACGACCATGCTGCTGCCGATTTTGCCACTCTTTATTGTTTCGCTGCATGTTGATCAGAATCGAGTCAGTACCTTCACTGGCCTGGTGGTAGGGCTCTCATCGGCAGCTGGAACAATCATGGCGTTGATTGCAGGGCCACTTGGTGATCGGGTTGGACATCGGCGGGTATTGCTTATCGCAACACTCTTTACCGCATTGGTCTCATTCCCGCATGCCTTGGTGACAGAAAGTTGGCAGTTGCTTGTGTTACAAGCGCTCCAAGGAGCCTCGGCAGGTGCCATGGGGCCAGCACTCAGTGCACTCTTGACACGCTTTACCAAAGTTGGTGATTCGGGCGTAGTGTTTGGGCTGGATAGCTCGATCACTGCTGGAGCGCGCGCTATTGCACCAATCCTGGGAGCCGGTGCCGTTCTGTGGTTTGGCCAACGCGGCGTGTTTGTCCTAATGGGGATGATGCTATTGGCCGCATTTGTGTTGGTGCTTGTTGGCGTGCCAGAACGGTCGCAGGCTGATGCTGTGGCAAGATGACACCTGCTTGCTGGCAAATGCGTTCAAGGTGTTGTTGTCGCTCAGTCATTATTCTTCACCAATGAAGCCAGGAAGGCATCAAAACGTAGGAAATGAACTCTTCATGCCTTTGCATCTTTGCATGACACACAATCTCTCGATGACCCACGCTACTATCAGAAGGAATCACTACCATGATACCACACCCAACCTCAGAATCGATTATCGCCCAGGAAGCTGCCCATACTGCTGGTTTCTACCCTAAGCGCCAGATTGCGATTGTACGTGGCGTGGGTGCCACACTTTGGGATGCTGATGGTCGTGAATATATCGATTGCGTTGGCGGCCAGGGTGCTGCGAACCTGGGCCATGCCCACCCGGCGATTGTTGCCGCTATACAGGCCCAAGCACAAACCTTGATCTCCTGCCCGGAGATCTTCTATAACGACCAACGGGCTGCCTATTTGGCCGAGCTTACTGCTGCTCTGCCTGCCGATCTTACACGCGCGTTTCTCTGCAATTCGGGTGCCGAGGCAATTGAGGGTGCGATCAAGATTGCCCGCCTGATCACTGGACGCCCGAATGTCGTTGCAACCGTACGTGGGTTCCATGGCCGCACATTGGGTGCACTCTCGGCAACCTACGAACCAAGGTATCGCGAGCCGTTTGCGCCACTATTGGCAGGCTTTAGCCATGTTCCCTATGATAAGTTGGAAGCATTGGCGAATGCAATTGACGACCAGACCTCAGCAGTGATTATCGAGCCAGTACAGGGCGAAGGCGGTGTCCGCCCGGCTAGCCCTGGCTACCTGGCTGGCGCACTTGAGATTTGCCACCACCATGGCGCGCTGCTGATTGTCGATGAAGTGCAGACCGGGTTTGGGCGTACTGGCACACTCTTCGCGATTGAGCATGCCCCGATTGTCCCCGATCTGCTTGTGCTGGCCAAATCAATCGCTGGCGGCCTGCCGATGGGTGCAGTTGCGATCCACGAGCGGTTTGGTGCGATGCCGCAAGGGAGCCATGGCACAACATTTGGCGGCGGGCCGCTAGTGTGTGCCGCTGCCCGTGCGGCCCTACGTGCAATGCAGGATGAGGAATTGCCACGCCAGGCCGCCGAGAAAGGGGCCTACCTTACCGAAAAACTGCTTGCACTCAAACTCGCTAAAGTGCGCGAAGTACGCGGTATGGGGTTGCTGATTGGCATTGAACTGAAGGAACGTGTCCAACCCTTCTTGCTAATGCTCATGGAGCGCGGTGTTCTGGCACTTCCAGCTGGCCCAAATGTCCTACGCCTTTTGCCACCACTGGTGATCTCGTATAAGCAGATCGATCGGGTGGTGGAGGCAATCAGTGAAGCGATGAAGCGATGAAGCAATCAAGCAGGTAAGCGCAAAGCGTAAAGCGCAAAGCGGTGAAATGCTGAAGCGATGAAGCGATTCTTACTCCCTTGTTCCTTTGTTCTCTTGTTCTCTTGTTCTTTGGTTCTTAGCAGGCGAACACAAGGTTCGCCCGTACGATGGTTCTTGGTTTGGGTACCCTCTGGTAATTCTTTGGTTCCAACACTCCAACGTTCCAATGCTTCAATGCTTCACCCAGAGGGTACCCGGCTTCGATGCTTAAGGAGGCGTGATGTCCCACGAACCTATTGCCTTTCTTGAGGCGATGCTGCATATTCCAAGTGTTTCACGTGACGAGGCGGCGCTAGCGCAGTTTCTGGTTCAACATATGCAGATGCTTGGCTTTGAGAGTTTTGTGGACGCTGCTGGTAATGCGATCGGCATCATTGGCTCTGGGCCAGAGATCGCCCTGCTTGGCCATATCGATACGGTGCCTGGTGAGGTGCCTGTACATATCGCGGATGGGAAGCTCTATGGGCGTGGTGCTGTTGATGCCAAAGGGCCGTTTGCGACATTTGTAGGTGCGGCGGCACGGCTGCATGCCGAAGGTGGGCTACGCAACCGGCTGATATTGATCGGCGCTGTCGAGGAAGAAGCTGCCTCCTCAAAGGGTGCACACTATGCAGCAACACAGTATCAGCCGGTTGCTTGTGTGATTGGCGAGCCAAGTGGCTGGGATAAGCTCACGCTGGGCTACAAAGGGCGTCTGCTGGTCGATGCACGCTGGGAGCAGGCCATGGCGCATAGTGCTGGCAGTATCCCGGCAGTTGCGGAACGTATTGTCGCACTCTGGAACGCAGTGGCTGCACACTGCCAGGCGTTCAATAGCGGTAAGCAGCGCCTGTTCGACCAATTACTGCCATCGTTGCGTGCAATCAGTTCTGGTAGCGATGGCCTGACGGATTGGGCCGCAGCGACAATCGGGGTGCGGCTTCCACCCAATCTGGATCCCCAGCAACTGGCGGCGCAAATCGGCGGGTTGGCTGATGAAGCCCAATTGCACTTTCACGATCTGTGTGCAGCCTACCAAAGCGACAAAAATACCCCGCTGGTGCGTGCATTCCTCAAAGGGGTTCGCGGAGCAGGCGGCCAGCCAGGGTTCTTGCTCAAAACCGGCACTTCCGACATGAACGTCGTTGGCCCAGTATGGCGCTGCCCAATCCTCGCCTACGGCCCAGGCGATTCGGCACTTGATCACACGCCAAATGAGCATGTCGAAATCGCCGAGTACTTGCGCGCCATTGATGTATTGGCAGGGGCGCTACGGGTCTTAAGTATCGGGCTAGGTGCTTAACACAAAGACCCAAAGGCGGAAAAAGCGATAACATCTTTGCAGCGTTGCGTTTGAAAGCCCATTTCTCGTGAAATTACTTCGAAATTCCCGCAGACACTGATCCTCCAGGTCGTTAGTGATGTTTAGTTTGTGGATTGGGTTGTCTGGCGTGGTATAGGATGTCACGGCACATCCCAGCGGTCGTTGTATTGCATCTATGGTACATGAGAGTGCAATGGGGTGGTGCGGGATGGAAATTGCCACCGTATCGGCATGGGACATTACATGAATCATCATCCAAAAATGTGCTTTGATGATAGAATAGAACCTATCTAATGACCGTTTGAGAGGTGGTTCTCTTGAATGACACTGCACCACACATCCATGAGCTCGTGGTATGTTCATGGCGCGAGACCCCCGGTTGGCAGAAACTTGCACAAATCGGTGAATTGAACGCACTGCTTGAACAGCTTATTGTCGCCGATATCCGACGCACGCAGCCGTATATTTCGAATGAGGCGCTCCGTGCCCAGATTGCTGAGCGTTGGCTTGGTCGCGAATTGGCGCGGAAAATATTGAATACGCAGGCATGATACAGCCAAGCACCGTCATTTTACTTGTGACAAACGAGCTTGAACGGCTTGGCATTTCCTATTGCATCGGCGGATCAATCGCTAGTTCGGTGTATGGCGAGCCACGAACGACACGTGATGTCGATATCATTGTGAACCTGCGCTCGTCCCATATCCATCAATTGGTGGCGGCTTTTGAAGATCAGTTCTATGTGCTCTTACCCGATGTTCAAGAGGCTTTGGCAAAAGCGCCAACCATCCGCAGTGATCCGGCTCAGCGGGCAACCTTCAACATGATACACCGGCAAAGCTTCTTCAAAATTGATATGTTTGTCTCGTCTGGTCGCCCATTTGAACTACGCCAACTGGATCGAGCAATACGTCAGATTGTGGTCGCAGAGCCAGAACAATATGCAATCTTGGCGAGTCCAGAGGATACAGTGCTTGCGAAATTAGAGTGGTACCGCCTTGGCAGCGGACTTTCTGATCGCCAGTGGCTCGACATTCGCTCAATTATCGAAACGCAACAAGCAAAACTCGATGTCACCTACCTCCGCGAATGGGCGAAACACTTACAGGTCGCGGATCTATTGGAAGCTGCGTTACGTGGTGACGCCCCATCTCCGCCAAACTCCGATAGTTCACCTCCAGATGATGCCCAACAGTTACGCCTATTCTAAGCGGTGCATGGCTTGCGGAGAGTTGTGCGCTCTCCGCTTATACCCGCACCAACTCCAACACCCGCCGCACCAGCGCTGCATCTGTGTCGTCTAGCCCTGCGATCAGCGTTGCTTCATTGCGCTCGCCTTGCCAGATCTGTGTGACCGGTGTACGGAGCATAAATCCGCGTAATTCGAGGTCGGCCAGTGCCTGCTCAACGGTGGCACGATCGATTTCGCTAGTGCCCTGCGCGATGGCAGCGATGGCGGTGAGGAGCGGGGTGAGAGCGGTGAGGGGGTCACGGGGTGATTCAGAAGCCTCTTCTAGTTGGGCAAGCTGCATTTCGATAGCTTGAGCCTCACTACTTCGCCCAATCTGTTGCAGCATTTCAATCAAGCGCCGATATGCACGAACAGCCCAAGACCTGCTTCCGATTTGTGCAAACAGAGTGCCAGCCTCCATCTCGCATGATAGTCCATCATCCACCTGACCATTTTCAAAATATGCTTTGCCCAAATCTATAAGAGTATTTGCCTGTCCCAATAGGGACTCAATGGTCCGATAGATTGGCAGTGCCTGTTCATACCAATGAATTGCATTTACCCACTGTTTCAAGGCAAGATACGAGTCGCCAAGACTCATATACACATTCGCCTCGCCCAGCTTTGCACCGATGTCTTTGAACAGCCCGAGCGCTTGCTGGTAGCTCGCTAGTGCGGCATCGCTCTGCTTTCGGAACTGCTGGACATCGCCAATCGCCTTCAGCACATTCGCCTCGCCCAGCCGATCACCGATGTCTTTGAACAGCCCGAGCGCTTGCTGGTAGCTCGCTAGTGCGGCATCCCGATCATCGCGGAACTGCTGGACATCGCCAATCGCCTTCAGCACATTCGCCTCGCTAGAGCGATCCCCAAGCCGCTTGGCTGCTGCCTGTGCCCGTATCAGCAGATTCAGCGTCTCCGGTTTGCCTTTCTCACCAGTTACTGTCCAGTAATTGTTCAGCGATCCAGTTGCGCGAGCACTCATACTCGTATGCGTTCCCTGTTCATACTCGAAACCCCATTCGAGGAAACGCCGCCAGTTCGGTAGCTCAAGGGTTAACAACACGCGTCCTGCCACAATCTGGCCTTCCGTAGCAATCAGGCGATCACCATATCCAATGAGCTCGGCATAGAATGCCAGTGCCTGGGGCGCATACTGCTCAAATGTCCCTGTTGGACAGATCGTCGGCGACTCCGCATAGCGACGTGCAGGCTCAGGCAGCGCATAGCGCTGATAGCCCTGATCATTACGCAATTCAGCCAGCGCATACAAATACAGCGATTGAAGGGCAGCCAGAGACGCTTCGCCGAGAATGGCTTTGGCCGCTTCACGGCTCAGCCCGGCGGGAAACAGCGCCAATATCGGTAACACATTCCTGGCCGCTTCCGGCAGCGCTCGATAGGAGAGAACAAGTGTGGCCGCTAAACTGCTGTTGCGGTCTTCTTCATCGCCAGGGTAGCGGAACGTACCAAGCGCGTCGGCGCGCAGCTCATTCAGCAGCCCGACAATACCACAGCGCGTCTGAACCATAAAGGTTGCAGCCAATCGGATTGGGAAGGGATAACCATCTAGTATACCCAGCAAATCACCCATCACTTGCGGCGTATACACCCCCCAGATATCAGGCGGAGCATACTCTCGGAACGCTCGCAGCGCATCAAGCGGCCCAAGCCGATTGAGCAGAATTGGACGCGAAGCAATTTCACCTGGCAATGGGCGTCGAGTGGTGACAATTAGACGCAGACTGCGCGTACCCAATAACGCGCGCAGCAACCCAGTCAGCCCGCGCTGGTCTCGCTCGCGCAGCACATCCAAATCATCTAGTATCAGCAACATCTGGCGATCGCGCAAAGCTAGTGCCAAGCCAGCATCGCTCTCGACCGCACTTGTCTCGGTAATACCTAGCCCAAGCGCAATCCACTGACGTGCAGCACTCGCAGTATCCAGATTCCGCAACTCAATCAGGTAGACCCCATCGACCCAGCGTGCGCGCTCATGTTGCCAGCGCCCAACCGCATCAGCCAAGGCCGTTTTCCCTATCCCACCAAGACCAGGAATGACAATGCAGCGGGCATCGCGTAGCGCCACATGAACCGCATGCAACTCCGCTTGGCGCCCGACAAATGGTTCGCTTGGGGCTGGGCTAAGGTTAGTTCGCTCGCTCCAGGGAGGGCGGCGCAGTACAACATCCCCAGTTGGGATAGTCGCTACCAGCGGTTGCGCATGGCCTTCGAATGCAGCGGGCAGCAGCCGAAATTTGGCAGCTTCAGCCAGATTAACCGGCTCAAAGGTCGTCGGATCTAGGATTTGACGAAGCTGGTCATCATTACGCACAGCAGCCACTGCTCGCTCGAACGCTTCCTGCACCGATTGAGCCGCCAGCAGCGTCTGGTAGAAGCGGGCCGCAAATGTGCGGGCAGCGATATCGAGTACGGCATCGTCAGCACTGATAACGACCACATGCTCAACCCCAAGATCAAGTAACGTTTCAGCTAGGCCCTCTGAGTGGCAGGCGCTCAGCAGCGCCAGACGGCAGGGCTTGTGGCCTAGCAGGTCTCGCAATGCTGTTGCATCAAGCGGGCGCCGCACCAGGCTCATGGTCATCCTCTACCATCAGAACCGTGCCATTGGTGGTAACACTGCCATGACCAGTAAAGTGCAGCAGATCATAGGGTGCAGGAGCAGTGGCAAACACCTCGCCAAGCGTCGCAGCAGTCGCCACTTCAACCCGAATGATGAGCGCAGGCGACTCGCCATCGAGCCGCCGACAGGCTGCCGTTATCGACTCAACCTCTTCAGTGACTGCCAGTGGTGGAATCGCACGCCCCTGATAGATTAATGGTGCAGCGATCAATACCAGCATTCGCAGCGGGGCGTTCGTTACTTCTTTGGAGGATGTTGTAGCAGCCAATCGAGAACCTCTTCCTCACTTTGGATGTTTGCAAGATTGAGCGGCAACTGTCCCGCCCGCCCGGCTTTCGCGGCTGGCTGTTTCCCCTTCTTGCGCATAGCCTGAACCCAGCCATAGATAAGGGTTGCCAGAGCAGCCATCTTGCTAAGTGAATCTGCCACCTGCCCTGCTTGAGTAATGAACGCAATTACCGCAACTAATGTCGGATCTTTGGAAGGATGTTCCTCGACTCGCATCTGAGTTCGGAGTAAGGTCAACAGTTCTTCGCGGTCGGCTTCGCCAAGATCGGGCGGCAGAACCAATTGGAAGGATTGCAACTCGGACATAAACAGTCTCCTTTCTGGTCACAGGTATTTTTCAGAAACAAGTCTCGCCTCATAGTGATGGTGGTCTGTTGGGTTGCATTGTCTGGCTGAGTATCGGGCTTCATTATTGTATCTCAGTGATCGCTGTATTGCATGTATTGTACATGGGGGCGCAATGGGTGGCTTAGGTGGTGGTGTCGCGGTAGCATTAAACGCTGAAAGGCAGCGAGCATGCTCATTCCTTTTCATCCTTGCGTCTTTGCGCCTTTGCGCCTTTGCGTTTAACGTCTTGGTGCTCTGCCCTGCGATGGCGTGTATAATAGGCCGTCACTCCTGAACATCAACCATTATCAGAGAAGAACCATGGCCACCATACTTCAAAAACTGCCAGTAGGCGCAAACATTGGCCTCGCATTTTCGGGTGGGTTGGACACAAGCGCAGCGTTGCATTGGATGCGTGCCAAAGGCTCCATCCCCTATGCCTATACTGCCAATCTTGGGCAACCCGATGAACCAGATTATGAAGATATTCCGCGCCGCGCGCTGGCATACGGAGCCGAGAAAGCCCGCCTGATCGATTGCCGTAAGCAACTGGTTTCCGAGGGCTTAGCAGCCTTACAGTGTGGTGCATTCCATATTAGCACCGCAGGTGTACCCTACTTTAACACAACCCCACTTGGGCGGGCGGTTACTGGCACGATGCTTGTTAGCGCCATGCGCGAGGATAATGTTAATGTCTGGGGCGATGGTAGCACCTTCAAGGGCAACGATATCGAGCGTTTCTATCGCTATGGCCTGCTTGTCAACCCGAATCTACAGATCTACAAGCCCTGGCTCGATCAGGATTTTATCGATGAACTTGGCGGTCGCGCCGAGATGTCGGAATACCTACGCCAGATGGGTTTCGATTATCGAATGTCGGCCGAGAAGGCCTATTCAACCGATTCCAATATGCTTGGTGCCACCCACGAAGCCAAGGATCTGGAGCACCTTGATTCTAGCATGTATATCGTCAACCCAATCATGGGCGTGGCATTCTGGCGTGATGAGACCAAGATTGCATACGAAGAGATTCGTATCACCTTTGAAGAAGGGTTGCCCGTTGCGATTAACGGAACCGCGTTTGTTGACCAGATTGAATTGCTCGCGGAAGCCAATGCGATTGGCGGGCGCCATGGGCTTGGCATGAGCGACCAGATCGAGAATCGGATTATCGAGGCCAAGAGCCGTGGTATTTATGAAGCGCCTGGTCTGGCCTTGCTCTTCATCGCCTATGAGCGCCTGATCACCGGCATTCATAATGAGGATACACTCGATCAGTATCGTGAGAGCGGGCGGCGGCTTGGGCGCCTGCTCTACGAGGGCCGCTGGTTTGATCCACAGGCAATTATGCTACGCGAATCATCACAACGCTGGGTTGCGCGGCTGATCAGTGGTGATGTCACAATTGGGTTGCGCCGTGGGAACGATTATACGATTCTTAATACCGAATCGCCACATCTGACATACAATCCACAACGGCTGACAATGGAGAAAGGTGAGGGCTCGTTCTCACCACAGGATCGGATCGGCCAACTCACCATGCGTAATAATGATATTACCGACACACGCCAAAAGCTGACCGCCTATATCAGTGCTGGCCTACTTTCGGATTGGGGCGCGATCCCACAGCTTCAGGGTGCTCAAGAAGAAACAGAAGGCGAAGCGTAATTGGAATCTCACTAACCGCCCTTCAGAACCTCTGCTCTCTACTCAGCCGCTTCAGTATAATCACACTTCTATGTGGCTGGTTATCACCTGCTCTTCAGGTTGCGTGTGCTACCATGTGTATTACGCATGCGTACATGGCTCAAGTACACCATCGAGGAGCATGGTATGGCCGCCACCCAACGCCGCATAACAGGTTGGATGCGAGAGCATTCAGCTATTGGCTATTGGCTATCGGCGATGCTCAAGCTGGGTGGGGTTGCAACCCTCTTAAGCATGGCATTCCTCTGGTTCACCACGCCACTCCCAACGCCCGATCATCTGCGCGCACAAGCAGCCCTTGGTGATACCCGTATTCTTGATCGGAATGGCCGCCTGATTGCATCCATGCCCGATCCATTGGGGCAGAGCCGTAATCCCGTGCCGCTAAGCCAGATCCCACTGGCACTGCGCCAAGCAACCGTGGCGGTTGAAGATGCTGGATTTTATACCAACCCTGGCATTGATCTGCGTGGTATCGCACGAGCGCTCTGGCAGAATGCCACCAGTGGTGAGATTGTTGCTGGCGGTTCGACAATCACGCAGCAGTTGGCTCGCAATGTTCTACTTGATCCTGCTCTTGGTCGGCAGCAGAGCCTCGAGCGTAAGCTACGCGAAATCGTGCTTGCGTTCAAATTGACGCTCAGCTACCCAAAGGACGAAATCCTCGCGCTGTATCTGAACCAAACCTACTATGGCGGTGCTTCGTATGGTGTAGAAGCAGCATCCTGGCGCCTGTTCGGCAAACCAGTGCATGAATTGGATCTGGCCGAATCGGCACTTATTGCTGGGCTACCCCAGGCACCCTCACAGCTCGATCCACTTGCCGATGGTGGGGCGGCTGCACGCGTGCGCCAACTGCAAGTGTTAGAAGCAATGCAGCGCGCAGGGTTTCTTACCGCTACACAAGTTGAATCGGCCAGCAGCGAGCCGCTTGAATATGCAGCTGGTACATGCCGCCCTGGCACATGTGAGTATCCAGCACCACATTTCGTAGCATATGTGTTGAATCAACTGGCCGCGACATTTGGCTCTGAAACGCTGGCCCGTGGCGGCCTGACAATCACAACAACACTGGATCTTGGCCTGCAAGATGCCGCTCAGGCTATTCTTAAGCGCCAAATTGAGGTTCTTGCTACACCACGCGATGGTGGGCCAAATCGAAATGCCCATAATGGTGCGGTTATTGTGCTGGATCCAAGCGATGGTGCCGTACTGGCAATGGTCGGAAGCCCTGATTTTAGTAATCGCGCCTCACAAGGCCAGGTGAATGCAGTGACTGCGCTACGCCAGCCGGGATCTGCGCTCAAACCGCTTACATACGCCGCCGCGCTAGAGCAGGGCTTCACACCAGCATCGATTCTCCTGGATGTACCAACCAGTTTCCCAACGCGCGAAGGCCAGCCCTACATCCCACAGAACTATGATCGCCGCTTCCATGGGCCACTCTCTCTGCGTGAGGCGCTGGCAACGTCCTCGAATATCTCCGCAGTGCGTACCCTACGCGCAATTGGTATTCCGGCACTGCTTAATATGGCTAGCCGGCTTGGCATCCATTCTCTCGGCGAAAATCCCAGCCGCTTTGGTTTAGCCCTGACCCTCGGTGGTGGGGAGGTTTCACTTCTTGAACTAACAGGTGCTTACGCTGGCCTTGCTCACGCTGGGGAACGGGTGGTGCCATATGCGATTATCGATGTTACAGGCCAGGGGCTGGGAAACCAGGAAGACACGGAGACACGGAGACAAGGAGACAAGGAGACCCAGAAGCTGCGCTCTGCGCTTTCTGCTCCAACACTCCAACACTCCAACACTCCAATGCTTCAATGCTTCAATGCTTCAATGCTTAGTTGCTCCGCCCTCTCGCCACAAATTGCCTATTTGATCACCGACATACTCGCCGATCCATATGCCCGTATGCGTGCCTTTGGAACAGCCCTGGATATTGGTAGACCGGCAGCTGTCAAAACAGGGACATCGACCGATTGGCGCGATAATTGGACCGTAGGATACACACCAGATCGTGTGGTAGGTGTATGGGTAGGGAACGCCGATGGCAGCCCCATGGAGGCAGTCAGTGGTGTCACAGGGGCTGGGCCGGTATGGCGCGCCGTGATGCGTGAGGCACACCGTGGGCTGCCAGCACGGTCGTTTGTGCAACCAGCAGGAATTGTAACCGCTACAATCTGTGCCGATAGTGGTATGTTGCCTAGCCCAAATTGCCCAGCTACACGTGAAGAACTCTTTGTGACCGGGACACAACCCCGCAAACGCGATAATACCCATGTCGCAGTACGAATTGGCCTAAGCGGAGATTGTCGGGTGCTGCCAGGACTCCCTGCCCAACCGAGCACTCTGCGCGTCTTTCGCATTCTGCCGCCCGAAGCGCAACCATGGGCCAGCGATGCAGGTGTTCCACTGGTACCGCGCCGTGTGTGCACGCAATCTGTTGCACAAGGCGCACAGCCAACCCCATCTGATGCGGATGTCAAAACGTATTCCCAAGTTCCTGCCATCGTTGCACCTGCATCAGGCACACGTTTCGCAATTAACCCAGGGATTTCGCGGGAACGCCAGCAACTCGAGATTATTGCACGGGATAGCATCCATACCGAGCGATTGGCAATTCTGATCGATGGCAAACCAATTGCGACAATCAATGGGCCACCATATCGTGCATTCTGGAAGCTCGAACCTGGCCAGCACACAATCTCCGTCGAATCCCACGATGCCCAAGGGCAGGTTGTTGTGGGTGAAGTAGTATCTGTTGTAGTTGATGATCTGACCAGGTGAAATAGGTGACACGCTGATCAGGTGAATAGATGAAATGTATCGTCCAACATTCTAACACTCTAGTCGCGAGCATCGCGTCGCTGTAAATGCTGACTTGCGTTCCTGCGTTCTTGCGTTCCTGCGTTCTGGGCTCTGCGCTTTGCGCTCTATCGCTCCATCGCTTAAGAGGTATACCATGAAGACTCCCCGCTCTCGTATCTTACTCGCTGCTGGTGGTGCGGTTGCACTTGTGTTTGCCGGGCTTGGGGCGCTGGTTGGGCCATTGGCGCTCAATGGGCCACGTGTCGTCACAACGACCCCAGCCGATGGTGAGCAGGCTGCGAACCCGCGTGCAGAATTGCGTATCGAGATGAGCCAGCCGATCCAGGCGGGTTTCCTGAGTGGCATTACACTCGATCCAGCGGTGCCCTTCACTGCTTCGGCTGAGGGAAACGTAGTAAAGCTCGCGGTGTCCGATGGGTTGACCTATAACGCCAACTACCGGCTGACAATTGCAGGGCTGAAGAATCAGGTTGGCCGCGCTATGGATGCGCCAATAACAATTGGTTTTGCGACTGTGCCATATGCCGCTGTGCAGGAATTTAGCCCAGTTGTAGATAGCACCGATATTGGGTTGCGTGGCCCGATCACAGTACAATTTGCCGCCCCAGTTGTAACTGCTGCACAGGTGGCTGCCGCCGCCCAGGATCCACGGCTGGCCGATACGCTTCCTCAACCATTGCTTGTAACCACCGAAAATGCCCCAAGCGAAGCAGCACCCGGTATTGGGCGTTGGCTCTCACCGACGCAGTTTGGCTTTTATCCGAGCACGGATCTGCATGCCGCGACTGCTTATCGTGCAACTGTACGCCAGGATGTCAGTAGCGATGGTTTGGCGCGCTTGGAAAAGCCGGTTAGTTGGGGCTTCCACACTGCGGCACCATTATTAGTAGCGACCCGCCCCTTCAATCAGGAACAGGATGTCGCGCCAGCAGCTAGTATCGAAATCCGCCTGGCGAATGACGTTGATATTGCCGCAGCTGGCGCAGCCTTTAATCTACGCCCGAAGGCGGGTGGCAATCCTGTTGCTGGAGCTATTCAGACAACAACAACTGGTTTTACGTTCAAACCAGCCAGTCCATTAGCCAGCGGCACCCTGTATGTCGCAACATTAGCACCTGGTATCCCCAGTAAATCTGGAGCGAAACTTAACACCGACACCAAGCAATGGGAATTTAGCACGATTGGTGATCCACAGGTACAACAGGTTGAACCGCTTCCTGATTCTGATGAGGTGATTACCACCACACATCGCATTAGTGTGCGCTTTAATCATCCAATTGTGGCACTGACGGATGCTGTGAGCCAGGCAACATTACCCAGCCCATTGACAATTACGCCAGCAATCCAAGGAACCGGGCTGTGGGTTGATACGAGTACCTTCGTTTTTTCACCAACCGTCGGGCTTGAACCATCAACAAACTATACCGCAGTTGTAGCAGCTGGCTTGCTAGATGCAACGGGCGGCACTCTTCAGAAGGAATATCGCTGGAGTTTCACAACCATTCTGCCACAGGTACTGGCGGTGCTACCACAATCGACAGATGCGCCGCCTACATCCACGGTTACACTCGAGTTTAACCAACCTATGGATGCGAGCGCCATTCAAGCCGCAACCCGGATCGAAGATGAAAATGGGACACTCATTCCAGGGCAATTCCAGATTAATCGCCGGATCGTGACATTTACACCAAATGTGCGCTTTGCCCGCGGTATAACCTATACGGTTACTGCGCCAGATGGCCTCGCATCCGCAAATGGCAATGGGAGCCTGCAACAGGAATTCTCGACAACATTTCGGGTTGCGCCGCTTCCAGATGTACTTGAGAGTAGCCCAGCGAATGGAGTACAGAATGCAACGCCAGGCGGCTCACTCGACCTCACATTTACTACCGAGATGAACTGGGAGAGCGTCGAGCGAAATCTGGTGATTGAGCCACGCTCGACTGATGTTGTGACATCCACATATGAGAACCGCATATTCCTCTATCTGGATCTTAAACCCGAGACCGATTATCGTGTAACG
>JANLSE010000095.1:0-11038 GCA_031362265.1 Roseiflexaceae bacterium | reverse complement strand
CGGTTGTGTGGTGTTGAACTGCATGCCGATCTGAACGCCGCTCGTAATATCGCGGCGAAGTACCATGCCAGTGTCGCTACAGGTGATGCTGGCGGGCTGCCTATCAGTCAGCCAATCGTGTCCAATCGGGAGTCTCCGACTTCCGATTGAGGTACAAGCCACGCCATTTTAATGGCTGTGGTTACTGACACATGCGATTGGTTTCGCTCACGCAAGTGCGGGTTCGTGACATGATGGGGCTTGATCCAATGGAGGGCATGTGGCTGAAGTCGACTTGGTAATTCGTAGCGGGCAGTTGGCGACAGCATCTATGTTGGTGCAGGCCGATATTGGGATCCGTAATGGCATTATCGTACAGATTGGCGGGACACTTGTGGGTCGCCAGGAGCTGGATGCCACTGGCTTGCTCGTTCTGCCGGGCGGTGTGGATGGACATGTCCATCTCTCGATGTCACCTGACGATGCGAACGAGGAACCACGCTGGGTCGATGATTTCACGAGTGGTTCTCATGCCGCTCTTGCAGGTGGTATCACGACCCTTGGCAACATGAGCTTCCCCGCATTGGGCGAAGCACCAATTGCTACGCTGGAGCGTGAAACCGCCGTCGCACGGCGACAGGCGATTGCTGATATCTTCTTGCATCCGGTTATCATCGCGCCAACCCCCGCCGTACTCGATGAGATCCCCCAGCTACGCGCGATAGGGGTCTGGCAACGATTCGTGTCCTAACTCGCCATAGAACATAACGACAGGAAACTCCGCCGGAAAGCTAGCTTTTCGGCGGAGTTCTTGACACCATGTGGTATCTTATCGGCAGACTTCCCGCGCGTATTCCGACGAAAACTCTGCCGATAACCCAACTCCGCCGATAAGTTCCGGCAGAAGGAGGGCCATATGGACATCGACGCAGCCATCACTGCCTGGGAGCAGAAACTCAGCCGTCAGACCGGGCTTGCGGCAACAAGCATTGCGCAGTATGTCCGCGACGCGCGCCGCTTCGCCGCCTGGCTTGCCGAATGCGCTCCGGTGGATCGCGTCGCTGATATCACGACCGGCGACGCCCGTGAGTACCGCAACGCCTTGTTATCCTCTGGTCGGGCACCTGCCACCATCAATCGTGCCCTGATCAGTCTCGCGCTGTTGTGTGATGCCCAAGGGCGCCGCGACGACAACCCGTTTCGCCGCATCGATCCGATCGAGACCGTGGAGCAGGCACCCCAGGCACTCCGCCGCGCCGAGTGGAACGCCGTGCGGCGCGCGGCGGAGCAGCGCGTGTCCCGCGACGACGGTCTGGCGCTGGCGCTGGTCTGCCTGATGCGCTACGCTGGCCCACGCGTTGGCGAGGTCGCTGCCCTCCAACTCGTCGATGTCACCCTCTCAGCACGTCGTGGCACGCTCATCATCCGGCGCGGCAAGGGCCTCAAGCACCGTGAGGTGCCGCTGGTAGCCGAGGCCCGCGAGCCGCTCCAGCACTACCTCGCCCACCGCCGCCGCCTGGCTGACGGCTGGGCGCAGCGGGCGCAGGCCCGCCGCCAGCCAGCGCCGACATGGGCTCAATGGCCGGATGGGCATCTCTTCCTTGGTCAGCGCGGCCCGCTGACCGAGCGCGGCATCCGCGAGATCGTCGCCCAGCTTGGTCAGGCCGCAAAGCTCGACGGCCCGCTCAACCCGCATGCTCTACGCCACACCTTCGCCACCGCGCTGCTCGACCCGGCCGCCTATGGGCTCGACCGCCTGCCGGCTTCCCTCCCGGCCGTCCAGGCGCTGCTCGGGCACGCCAACATCGCGACGACCGCCGACTATACCCGCGCCTCGGCCGCCGACCTCGCCCGCATGCTCGGGGAACCTTCCGACGTGTAAGTAGCGCTGGAGGAAGCATGACCACCATTCAGGACACCGCCTATCCGCGCATCCGTAGCAGCCTCACCATCCACGAATTGGCCCGCATCTACACGCCCACCTCCGACGAGTTAGCGCTTGCCCGACGCACCACCCGTGGCATAGCCGCGCGCATTTGCTTCCTCGTGTTGTTCAAGACCTTCCAGCGGCTCGGCTCCTTTATCACCCTGACCGACGTGCCGCCAGCGATCGTGGAGCACATTGCCGACACGGCCGGCGGGGCGGTCAGCCGCGATGACCTGGTGCGCTACGCCGCTGCCGGGACGCGCGGCCGCCACCTGGCTGCGATCCGTGCTCATTTGCACATCCAGCCCGTACGGCGCTGCGGCACGCCACGTCCTGGTGCGCGCGATGGCCGACGCCGCCCAGACCAAGGATGAAATAGCCGACCTCATCAACGTCGCCATCGAAGAACTGGTACGCCAACGATTCGAGTTGCCAGGGTTTCCCACGCTGGCGCGGAATGCTCGTCGCGTGCGCGCCATCACCTATCGCACGTTCTACCGGCAGGTGCTCGCCACCCTCGATGCGCCGACCCGGCAGGTGCTGGATGCGCTCCTGATGGTCGACCCAACGACCGGGCGCTCAGTTTGGGAACAGATCAAACAAGATGTTGGCAGCCCGACCCTGAATCACCTGCGCGAGCGACTCGATCGCCTGGCATGGCTGGAGGCGTGCAATGTTGGCACTGCGTGCCTTGCCGGTATCCCCGACGTAAAGATCAAGCACTTCGCGGTCGAGGCCAAGACGCTCGACGCGGCCCGGATGCGCGAGCTGGAGCCCGCCAAACGTGCCACGCTCACGACTGCCCTGGTTGCCGTCCAAACGGCCCGCACTCGCGACGATCTGGCCGAGATGTGCATCAAGCGCATGCTGAGTATTCACCAGCAGGCCCGTGACGCGCTAGCCGCCTACCGGGAGCGCCATGCCCAGCAGACCGATGCGCTGATCGGCGCGTTCCGCGATGTGGTCGTGGCCTATCGCAGCGACGGAACCGCCACGCAACGCTTCGCCGCGATCGATCAGGTGATCGGCACGCGCAGTGACACCCTGTTAGAGCAGTGCGAGGCGCATATCGCCAACACCGCCAACACCTACCTGCCGTTCCTGTGGCCGTTCTACAAGAGCCATCGCGCCACCCTGTTCCAGCTGCTCCGGGTGCTCGACCTCCAGACAACCACCCAGGATTCGGGACTGGAAAGCGCGATCCGCTTTCTGCTGGCCAACGAGGAGCGCACCGGCGAATGGCTCACCACGGTCGAAACGCGGGTCGTGGGGCGCGGTACCATCGAACGAACGCCGCTCGTGGATCTGACGTGGGTCTCCGAGAGCTGGTGGCGGCTACTCACCGATATGCGTCCCCGACCCGCCATTCCGCGCCGCGTCAATCGGCGCGCCTTTGAGGTCTGTGTCTTCTCCCAGATCTTGTGGAACCTGAAGTCGGGCGACCTCGCGGTCGTCGGGAGCGATGCCTTCGCCGACTATCGTGCCCAGCTCATCGATGATGCCGAGTACGCCCGCACCGTCGCAACCTACGGTGTGATGGTGGGCCTCCCGGTCACGAGGCGAGCGTTCGTGGATCACTATCGGACGCGCTTGGCCGCCGTGGCGACAGCGACCGACCAGGCCTGCCCCAGCAATCAAGCGGTGACAATCGTCAACGGTGAGCCCTGTATTACGCGTCCAAAGGCGCGCCCGGATCCCGTAGGTCTCCCGGCCCTGGAGCAACGATTGGCCGAGCGGCTGCGGGATATCAACATCCTGGATCTGCTGGCAGACACAGATGCTTGGCTTCAGTGGACCCGCTGCTTTGGCCCGATTTCGGGACACGCCACCAAGCTCGGGAAGGAGGCGGCGATGAGATAGCGCGTCGCCGCCTTCTGCTATGGCTGCCACATCGGTCCGACCCAACTCGCGCGCACCCTTGGCACCATCGACCGCCGCCAGATTGCCTGGGTACACCTGCGGCATATCACCGAGGAGTCGTTGGATGCGGCGAACCGGCTGATCATCAACGCCTACAACCGCTTCATGCTGCCCAAGCATTGGGGTGATGGGCGGAGTGTCTCGGCCGACGGCACCAAGTGGGATCTGTACGAGCAAAACCTGCTCGCCGAGTACCACATCCGCTACGGCGGCTACGGCGGCATCGGCTATTACCACGTCTCCGACACCTACATCGCACTGTTCAGTCACTTCATCCCGTGTGGCGTGTGGGAAGCGGTCTACATTCTCGACGGCTTGCTGAAGCACCAGTCGGACATCCAGCCGGATACCATTCACGCCGACACCCAAGGGCAGAGCGAGGCGGTGTTTGGCCTGGCGGCGCTGTTGGGCATTCGCCTGATGCCGCGTATCCGACAATGGAAACATCTGACGTTCTACAAGCCCACCCGCGACGCCAGCTACGAGCATCTCGACACCCTTTTCACCGAGACGGTGGACTGGGATCTGATCGCGACCCACCTGCCAGACATGCTGCGGGTCGTGTTGTCGATCAAGGCTGGACGGATCACCCCCTCGACGATTCTGCGGAAACTGAGCAGCTACAGCCAGAAGAACAAGCTGTACCAGGCATTCCGCGAGTTGGGGCGTGTGGTTCGCACCATGTTTCTGCTCGAGTACTTGGCGGACGAGGATCTCCGCATCACCATCAATGCCGCGACGAACAAGAGCGAGTCATTCAACCATTTCGTGCAGTGGCTCGCCTTCGGTGGGGATGGGACGATTACCGAGAACGACCGGGACGCCCAGCGGAAGGTGATCAAGTACAACCATCTGGTGGCGAACTGCGTGATCTTCTCCAATGTGTTTGCGATGAGCCAGGTGTTCCACGAAGTGGAGTTGGCTGGGGAGGCGATCGAGGATGCGGCGTTGGCAGCACTGAGTCCGTACATCACCGCACATATCAACCGACTGGGTCGCTACGAACTGGACTCGCGCCGGCGACCACCAGTGCTGGACTACACGCTCTTCGCTCGCCCGGTGACGGCGCGGCAGCCGCGCACGCCAGCCGCGGTCGTCGCATAATCAGCACGTTATGTTCTGTGGCGAGTCAGGATCCGAATCGTTGCCAGACCCCAATTCGACCTAAATCCACATAGGGTTTCTAACGGACTTTTATAGCACACCATCTACTCTTTAGCGTATTAGAACGTCGCTGAACGTTTCCTGCGTGCTGTGTGCCACACATTGAAGCCAGCCTGCGGCAGCAGCATATGCTTTCGCTTGCGCGGTCAATGCATACGATCTATAATATAAGATGTATGTGTATTGTTTTCCATAATATATTGCTTGTTTAATCTCTTTCAAAGCAATAAACGATGTATTTATGGAATAATACACATATATCTTATGATAATCTGCACGTGTCTAAAGGATAGCTCCTATGTTTGTGAATCGTCATGCTGAGCTTACATTCCTGAATACGCTGCTCACCCGTAGCCGACCAGGGCCAGGGCAATTGGTGCTTCTGTATGGCCGTCGGCGGATCGGCAAGACCGCCCTGCTGCGCCATTGGGCGACAACCACCGGCATTCCCTCCACCTATTGGGTTGCTGAGCGCGAGTTGGCCATGATGCAACGCCGCCGGTTCTATGCCCGCCTACTTGGGCGGCCCGTACAGGAAGCACCGGCTTTTGAGAGTTGGCCTGATGTGTGGACTTCAGTTGCGGCACTACTCGAAGGAAAGCGGCATATCATTATGCTTGATGAGCTGCCCTACGCGGTTGAGTCGGATACGGGTATGCTCTCCGCTCTGCAAAATGCTTGGGATTCCATGTTCCAACAGTCGCAGGTGCTGTTCTTCTTGTGTGGCTCACAGATCCACACGATGGAGACCCTGATGGAAGGGAACTCGCCTCTGTTTGGGCGCATGACTGGCCAGTGGTTCTTACGCCCGCTGAACTTTGGCAATCTGCCAGCATTTCTACCGCATTGGTCTGCCGATGAACTCGTTGCGATCTATGCGATTGTCGGTGGCGTGCCAGCCTATCTTGCCTGGCTCGATCCTGACAAGAGTGTCGCTGACAATATTCGGCAGATTATTCTTGCCCCTGGCAGCCAATTTTTGAGTGAGCCAACCCTGATATTATCGGATGAGTTGCGCGACCCACGCGCCTATCGGTCGATTATCCAGGCGATTGGGAGTGGTGCTCATACCATGAATGACATCAGCACAACCGCCTTTATCACGAAGTCACACCTCCCTGCCTATCTCGCGCGCCTCCAGGAGCTTCGGCTGGTTGAGCGACGTATTCCGGCTACGGTTCCACCATCCGAACGTCAACGGAGCCGCACTGGTCGGTATCATCTCAGTGATCCATTCTTTCGCTTCTACTTCCGGTTTATCGCGTCGCTTCAGGAAGACATGAACTATGAGCCGGAGAAGGTATTGCTGCCAATTCAGCAAGGGCTGCGCGCGTTTGTTGGACTAACGGCGTGGGAAGATTTATCACGCGAATGGGTGCGCCAAGCAGGACGCATTGGTATACTCGGCTGGTCGCCGCAGGTGATTGGTAGCCATTGGAGTCGCACAGTACAGGTCGATGTCGTTGCCATTGATTGGGCTGCCCGTCGCATATTGCTGGGTGAATGTAAATGGGGCACGGATGCTGTCAGCCGCAGTATTGTCCGCGAGTTGATCGGCATCAAAGCCCCGCGCATTCTTGCCGATCTCCCAGATGGTGGGCTCAGTTGGCAGGTCACATATGCCCTGTTTGCCCGTGCTGGTGCGACGGAAGCAGCCATCCAAGAGCTTACCGCTCATAGTGGAATGCTGATCGACCTCAATCGGCTTATGCTTGATCTTGCCGCAGAAGATGCTGAAGACATAGAGAACGATTGATCCTCACTCACCTGCCAACCACCGCTCGCACCCAACCCATCGCCTGCTGCAATACGGCAGCGATCTGTTCGATCCAGGGATGTGGTGTACCAACATCCGGCACTGGCGCAACGTGCAGATCATACTCTGCCATGGTGAGCGTGCAATCATGCCAAGCGCCAACACATGCCAATCGGCCGCGTACCTGCTCGTTCTGCAAAGTGACATCAGCAATGTAGCTCAGACATGTCTCTCGTGCTGGCACACAGTGCGCATCCTCAATGCGAATTCCATTGGTAGGTGCCTTGGCACGATTGAGGGTAATCGCTACCGCAGCCTCAATCGTGGTCGGCGGTAATGCATCCAAACTAGTGCGCATCCCGACTCCAAATCCACTAAGCAGGAGGAGTGCCATAAGGGTGAAGAACCAACGTCGCATCACAAGCTCCTCTCATGACATTGCTATGCAGTGATTGGATCGATTGGGTGATTGAGGTCATTTCTGTACCAATCACCCAACCTTGCGTGGAGCGAATGGCAAACGTGTGGGTTAGCGATCTGCGGCAATGTAATCGGTGAAGCCGCGCGGCAAGCCAGTCGTTCCCATGCCAGCAGGAACCTCAATGCCAGGCGCGATGTTGCGTTGGGTATCGACTACTGGCATCGTGTGAACGTAATCGGTGAAGCCACGTGGTAAGCCTGTGGTTCCCATCCCAGGTTGAACCGTGATACCTGGCGCGATGTTGATCTGCTCATCGACGGATGGCATGCTGAGCACATAGTCGGTAAACCCGCGTGGCAGACCCTTCGTCCCCATCCCTGGCTGAACGATGATACCCGGCACCACATTCAGTTGCATATCAACCGCTAGCGTGGTGAGGACATAGTCGGTGAAGCCGCGTGGCAAGCCCTTGGTTCCCATTCCTGGTTGTACTGCAATGCCAGGAATGCTGTTGGCGGTGGGTGCGTTGGCTTGGGAAGGCGGCCCTGCTGGTCGAAAACTCAGTGCTGCCCATGCCAATGCGCCGATGGCGATGGTCAGCAGCGCTGTGCCGCGAAGGATCCGCCCAACCTGATTCGTGGCCATCTGGTTTACTTTTGGTTGCGTGGTCATGGTGCGTGCCTCCTGATGATTATTCGGCTGAAGTAGTAATGAAGCTATTTCACCAGATTGGCGCTTCCCTGTGGTATGGGCTTCTGATACAATCAGGCATACCAAATACATACAAGCGATACATACTGAGGTCACAGATGGATGACTCGTACTCGTTCGGCGCTTGGGTGCGACAGCGACGCAAGATCCTGGATCTGACCCAGGCCGCCCTGGCGCGGCTGATTGGTGTGGCTGCAATCACCATCCAGAAGATTGAGGCCGACGAGCGCCGCCCATCACACCAGGTTGCGGAACTCCTGGCATCCCACCTCCATGTTCCAGCCCATGAGCGCGCGCTGTTCCTGGCAGCAGCACGGGGTGAGCGAGCGCCCGATCAATTGCCTGTGCCAACCCTCAATCTGCCGGAGCGCCATATTCATCTGCCAACTCAACTGACCTCATTCCTTGGTCGGGCGCGTGAAATTGGTGAACTGAGTGCGCTACTCCAGAAACCAGATGTGCGCCTGGTGACACTGATCGGTGCGGGTGGTACCGGCAAAACTCGCTTGGCGCTCCGCGTTGCTGAGGAGCTGGCATCCGACTATCTCGATGGGGTCTGGTTTGTCGATCTGGCACCGATAAGCGATCCCGAGCAAGTGGCAGGGACGTGTATGCAGGCGTTGAGTATCCCAGAAGTGATTGGGGTCGATCCACGAGCCCGCATCCAGCAGTGGCTGCAGAGCCGCCAACTCCTCCTGATCCTCGATAACTACGAACAGGTGGTTAATGCTGCCTCACTCGTGGCTGATCTGCTCGGAGCTGCACCCGATATCACGATTGTGGTCACCAGTCGTGTGCCACTTCGGCTCATAGGCGAACAAGAATATCCACTCGCACCACTCAGTCAACCGATAGCAGGCGCAACCGCGATTGAACACATCACCCAGTATGACGCAGTGGCACTCCTCATCTCACGCACCCAAGCAGTACGGCCAGATTTCCGCATCACCAAGACCAACGCGCCGGCAGTCGCAGATATTTGTGCGCGTTTGGATGGATTACCCTTAGCAATTGAGCTGGCAGCGGCACGCATGCGGATGTTCAATCCGGAACAGTTACTCAATCGACTGATGGCTGCCCAGCTCCAGACTCTGACAGGAGGTGCGCGCAATCTCCCTGCCCGCCAACAAACCATTCGCGCGACGATTGATTGGAGCTATCAATTGCTCAACCCACCCCAACAACGCTTGTTCGCCCGATTAGGTGTGTTTGTTGGCGGTTGGACCTTGGCCGCAGCAGAAGCGATTGGTAGCCAGGGTGATATGGATGTTGTGCGAGAATTGGATGCATTAGTGCAGCACAGTCTGGTGCGTGTGATCGAGGCCAATGGCGATCCACGCTACAACATGCTGGAGACCATTCGCGAATATGCGCTTGAGCGGCTTCGTGAGCAGGGCGACGCAGGGTTGGTGCACGAGCGGCATACCGCCTACTTTGTTGCCTTTGCTGAAGAGGCAGAGCCACAATTACGTGGCCGCGACGAGTTAGCTTGGCTTGATCGGCTGGATACAGACTATGCGAACTTTCAGGCAGCACTGGCGTGGTGTTTGGAAGCGCCTGACACTACTGAGACACGTCGCATCCAGGGATGGCATATGAGCGCCACACTCTGGTGGTATTGGAATATACGTGGCCACTTTCGTGATTGGCGGCATTGGGTAGTTGATCAGGTCGAGCAAGCCGAAGCTCCGCCACCAGAATTACGTGGGCGGCTTTATTTGGCGGCGGCGCTTATAACACATCGGGTTGGAGGACAAGCACAAGCTGTGCATCTGTTTGAGCAGAGTCAATTGCTCTTCCAGGCTTGTGGCAGCATATGGTGGTATGCCTATGGATTAGGTGAATATGGTTGGCTCACATTTATGAAGGAGGGTGATCAAGAGCACGCTGAGCAGATCATCGTTGAACGACTACTGGTAGCCCAACAGATCAATGATCCATGGTTGGTTGCAGAAGCGTACATTGGATATGGCGATACGATAAACGAGATTGGAAAGACTAAGGATGCGCTGAGCATCCTTACGCAAGGCCTGCAATTGGCACGAACGGTTGGGAATTCAACTCAGATCGCCAGTGCGTTACAGGAGTTGGGAGAATGTCGTTTGTCTACCAGCACATTCGCTATGGCCGGTGAATACTTTCGTGAATGCCTTGGGCTTCAGCGAGCACTGAGTGACATGCAGGGAACCGCTACTGCGCTGTGGGGTCTTGGCAATGTTGCATTTTATACTGGAGATGTTGAGACCAATCGGGTGTTCCAACGCGAACGCTTGCGAATTGAGCAAGAACTTGATAATACTGTAGGTGTCGCAAGCGTTTTGGCAGATCTCGCCGCGAGCGAGTGGAGCGCGGGCAATGTAGCAGCTGCAGAAGCATATTGTACGCAGAGTCTCGCACTGGGGCGAGCAGACCAGAATGAAGAGAAAATCGTAGGTGCGCTGGTGGTGCAGGCGCATATTGTTTTTGTACAGGATGATCTCGATCAGGTAATCACAATCTGCCACGAAATCGCCGAGCGTGCTCCCGCAATCAATCATCGGCTTGCTTTGACCTTTATGTTTCACCTCTTGGGATGGGTTGCATTGCGCAGGAATGATGCTGCAAGCGCACGTTCCCATATTACTGAGAGTTTTAGCATCAATCCATTCGCGCACAATCTTGTATACTTCATTCAACACCTAGAGGATACCGCAGCTCTGCTCAGCATTGAAAGGCAGCTCTCTCTTGCACCCTGCCTCTGGGGTGCAGCTGAAGCTCTGCGCGAGCAGATCGGTGCGCCAATCTGGCCGGTTGAACGGCCACGCTATGAGCGGCTTGTCGCAGATGCACGCAGTCAGTGCGATCCGGATGCCTGGGAAGCGGCCTGGAATGCAGGGCTGGCGCTCAGCCAAGAACAGGCGACTGAGGAGCTGCGGGCGATATTGCAGATAGCGAATATTGAGAAGCCTCCATCGATTTAATATTCAACCCCACACGCATTCATGGCAATTCAAGATATCCCTATTCAGGAACTAAGAATATGCATGGGTGTCCTAATAACGCTCACTCCTCCTTTAGATCAGCATACAGCGTTGGCAGATCAATCAGCATCCCACCATGTGCATTAAGCAAGGCCTTGGCCTCTTCGGTAGTGCCTGATCGTGTGAAGAGAGCAGGCAGC
>JANLSE010000045.1:0-15169 GCA_031362265.1 Roseiflexaceae bacterium | reverse complement strand
ATCGCATTGCCGAATTTGGCGGTGGCCTTGAGGTGTTCGAAACCGAAGGTGGCGGCGTGACGGTGCGTGCCGCCATGCCGCTCGAATAACCCGCCACCATGCGTCGAACCATCGCTATTTTCTGCATCTGTGTGGCCCTCGCCTTACTTATCTATGGCATCATCCAGCCAGTCTTCGAGGAGACGCGTTGGATTCTTGCACTCTGGTTGGCCGCACCCCTGTTGCTCGGTGCCGTACGCTTGATACTCCCCTCACTACCACGCGGTATTCCACGCAGTGTGATCAATATCGGGATTGTAGTTGCCTTAGGGTTTGTGATGCTTGCTCTGCAACTACTGCGCCAACAGGTGATCCTTGCCGACCAACTCGAAACCCTGGTGTACCAAGACCCTAAAACCGGGCAGACTACCAGTAATGTGCGCCGTGTGCTAGATGCGCTCAAAACTCGCCGCGGCAAGATTCTCGACCGCAATGGTGTAGTGTTGGCCGATAGTCAAGTCGTGTCGGCAGACGGATACACCCAGCGAACCTATCCGATTGCAGATCAGTATGATCCAGCAGCGTTCAGTAATATTCTTGGGTTTTTTAGCCATCGTTATGGAGAATCGGGTATTGAGTCCAGTTATACCGATTATCTGAGTGGCCAGCGCGATGTTCTACACCGTGCTCAAGATGGCTTATTAGGGCGACAGCATGTTGGTGATGATGTACGCCTTACAATCGATGCACGCATCCAAGCAGCCGCATATGATGCGCTGGGTGGGCGAGTTGGCTCGGTTGTTGTGCTGGATGCAAAGACAGGCGCAGTGCTAAGCATGGTCAGCTACCCAAGCATTGATCCGCGCGGCCTTTCATTCAACCCGGCAGCGCCACGTGATGAAGAAAATGCACGCATTGAAGCATACTGGAAACAGATCAATAGTGAGGGTTCGCGCCAACCACTCTTGAATAGGCCAACCCAGAGTAGTTATCCACCTGGCTCGGTGTTCAAGACGATTACAGCGGTCGCGGCGTTAGAACATCCAAATGAGGCGCATCCCGATCAGATCGATTGCCCAAACGAGCGTTTTACTGCCCCCGGTGCGCCACCAGTTGTCAATGCGGTACCAGATCTATACCAACGAACCGGCGATCCATCGATCCTTGAGCGCGTGTATGCCTATTCGTGCAATACGGCCTTTGCGGAATATGCAATGCGTTTGGGCGCGGATTCGATGATTCGAACTGCGGCAGATTTCGATATCATGCAGCCAGAACATGCACCAAAACTGTATAGTGAATTTAGTGACCTTCCAACCGTGCCAAGCGTCTTATATGTTGAGCCAGGGTTCCTGGATGGACGGCCAGGTTTAGCAGACACTGGGTATGGCCAGGGTCAGCTCCTTATTACACCGCTTCAAATGGCGCTTGTGGCGGCAACAGTCGCAAACGATGGCGTGATGATGCAACCCTATCTTGTCGAGCGGATTCAGCGCCCGGATGGAGAGGTGGTCACAGGTCATAACGTCCACGAAATTCGAAGAGTGATGTCGTCACGTATTGCCCAACAAATGCAGCACAATATGCGCGCAGTTGTTGAATATGGCTTTGGCCGCGCAGCCGGTGAAGTGCCGGGGGTGCAGGTTGGCGGCAAATCGGGTACCGCAGAGTTCCCATGCCCAACACCCGATAATCCAGGCGGAATTTGTACACATGCCTGGTTTATTGCGATTGCCCCAATCGATGGACGCATGATTGCAGTGGCAGTGATGCTTGAAGGCGGTGGTGAGGGTTCTGGGGCAGGGGCGCAACTGGCAGGTGCGGTGCTACGCGGAGTTGTGCAACCGTAGTATAATAGAACGATCATGCGATCATGCATCGGATGTAGTACACGAGCAGGGGTGTAAGGAGTTTACTTGATCGCTCAGGTGTCCGAACCCAGCCGATATCGACAAACCCGAGCCACGTTGCTCCTGATACTCACATTACTCTCGTTGAGTAGCTGTGTTGGCAGTGATTCCCCACAAGTATCACCCAGCACGCCAATGATTATTGCACCAACCACTATTGCGCCAATAACGCAAACTGCAACTGCCCCACAAGCACCCGTGTCACCACCAGCAACCCGTGTACAGGTACCAACATCTGCACCGGTTGCCACGCGCAACACGCCAACCGACGAACCAATCCTGTTCTCCTTGGAGGAACGTCGCCAATTATTCGAAGATGTTTGGATCACAGTTGCAGACAATTATCTCTACCCGGATCTTCATGGTTTGGATTGGCCTGCCATGCACGAGGAATATGTGCAACGCGTGGAAAGCGCCAATACCCGTGAGGATTTCTATACGGCATTGACAGAAATGGTCGCGCAGCTGAATGATCAGCATTCACGTTTTGTGCCGCCAATGCAAGTTCCCGCCGAAGATGCCAGCGCATCGGGGCGCGAAGTCACGGTTGGCATTGGAATTGTAACGCGTGCGCGTGCAGATGGCGCATTCATTCAGATCGTCTTTCCAAATAGTCCGGCGGAACGTGCAGGAATCCGCACACGCGACCGCATTATTGCTGTCGACAATCGCCCATATATTACTCAGGATGGCGATTTAGAGGGCATAGTTGGTTCGTTGGTACGCCTGACGGTTGTACGCCCTGGCGAAAAGGCGCGCGATATCGTGCTTGAACGGCAGGAGGTCGCAAGCCAGATAGCACCCTATGCGCGGCGCTTCCCTGGCGATATCGGCTATGTTTCCATCCCAACACTCTGGGCTCACGACATGGGTGAACAGGTAAGCGGGGCGCTTACCGATCTGCGTGCGATCGGGCCGTTGCGTGGCGTCATAATCGATGTACGTGCGAACCGCGGCGGTTGGGGCGAAGTGCTTAATGATGTGCTCAGCCATTTTGTGCGCGGCCAAATTGGCACATTCTTTGGCCGTGACCATACGCGGCCACTATTCATCACCCCACCAGCCGGGCCTGATTTACGCCGTGTACCACTGGTTGTGCTGGTTGATAGCGATACTGCTTCCTATGCGGAGGTGCTCGCGGCAGTCCTGCAAAAAGAAGCTGGCGCGCTTGTGGTGGGGGCCAAATCGGCTGGCAACACCGAAACAATCTATGCGCATGCATTTGAAGATGGATCGCGACTCTGGTTGGCGCAAGAGGGATTCCGGCTGCGCGATGGCACGACTATTGAAGGTGTTGGTGTGCTGCCGGATGTCTCAATCGAGAGTGACTGGACACGCTACAGTGAGGATGACGATCCACAACTCCTTGAAGCATTACGGCTCTTAGGCGGCGGCCCGAAGTAGATTGTCGGAATTAACCATAGAGGTCACTGAGATGGGAACTGGTGTGATGAGTGTGCGCAGTGCCACGATCAGCCGCACAACCGGTGAAACAGATATTACGCTTAGCCTGACGATTGATGGAACCGGCCAGTCTCAGGTAGCAACCGGCATCGGGTTTCTGGATCATATGTTAACCCTGTTTGCCAAGCATGGTCTGTTCGATATTAGCGCCACTGCCCATGGTGATTTGCATATCGATGAGCATCATACTGCCGAGGATGTATGTATCTGCCTTGGGCAGGCCCTCAATCAGGCGCTTGGTGAACGCCGCGGGATTGTGAGGACGGCGCATAGTTATGTGCCAATGGATGAGGCCTTGGGTTTTGTTGCAATCGATCTCGGTGGGCGCCCATTCTGTGTTTTCGATGCAGCCTTTGTAACGCCGCGCGTAGGTCAGCTCGGAACCGATCTGATCGGGCATCTCTTTGAAAGCATCGCAATCCATGGGCGGCTCAACATCCATGCCCGAATAGCCTATGGAACAAATGATCACCATAAAATTGAGGCGCTCTTTAAGGCTTTTGGGCGCGCTTTGGATGCAGCCTCACGGATTGATGAGCGGCTAGGTGGATCGGTGCCAAGTACAAAAGGAACGCTCTGAGCATAACCAAGAACCAAGAACCAAGAACCAGAGAACCAAGAACCAAGAACCAGAGAACCGCAGAACCGCAGAACCGCAGAACCAGAAAACAAAGGAACAAGCGAACAAGCGAACAAAAACTGCTTCAATGCTTCAATGCTTCAATGCTTCATCGCTTTTGCGCTTTTGCGCTTTTGCGCTCCATCGCTTCGAAAGGATTCCAATGCGCTTAGATGCCAGTATGTTTGTTGAAGCGGCCCGTATGCGTGAGGTAGGGGCGATTGCGCGTGCGGCGGAGGAGATTGGCTTCGATACGCTCTGGTCCACCGAGACAAAGCACAATAGTTTCCTGCCACTAGCAATTGCTGCTGAGCATACCGAACATATCCGGCTTGGCACTTCAGTCGCGATCGCGTTCCCACGTAGCCCGATGGTTACCGCACAGATCGCCTGGGATCTACAGGCACTCTCGAAGGGGCGCTTCATTCTTGGGTTAGGCACGCAGGTCAAGGCGCATATCGAACGGCGCTTTGGTATGGCCTGGGAAGCACCGGTTGCCAAGCTACGCGATTATATTCTGGCACTGCGCGCCATTTGGGGATGTTGGCAAGCTGGCAGCAAATTCGATTACCAGGGTACATTCTATAAACTCAGCCTGATGTCGCCATTCTTTAACCCTGGGCCGATTAGTGATCCACACATCCCGATCTATATTGCTGGTGTAAATGAAGGGCTTGCGCGCCTGGCTGGCGAGCTCTGCGAGGGATTTCATGTTCACCCATTCCATAGTGTGAAATACCTCAACGAATATGTTCGGCCACAGATTGCGGTTGGCGCGGCTAAGGCTAACCGGACATTAGCGGATGTGAAGTTGGTGAGTAGTGTGTTTCTGATTAGCGGCCCAGATGAGCGCACCCAAGCTGGCATGCGCCACTTTGCACGCGAGCAGATCGCATTCTATGCCTCAACGCCGAGCTATCGAGTTGTGCTCGCATGCCATGGCTGGGAAGATATTGGTGAACAGCTCTCACGCCTTGCCGCAACGAAACGTTGGAGCGAGATGGGCGCACTCGTCACCGATGAGATGTTAGCAGCCTTTGCGGTTGAAGCGCCACTCGATCAAATTGGGCCAGCCCTGCGTGCGCGCTATGAAGGTGTATTAGATCATGTTTGTGCATATATGCCATATGCACCCAGCCCGCTCGATGCGGTATGGCGGGCAGCCGCAGCCGCGATTCGCAGGTAAATCCCATCACACAATAAACGGGAGGCATGTGTGTTCAGCGCCATGCCTCCCGTATTGATTCGTACTTGGTTGCCTTATTACATACGTGGTTTTGCTATCTGTGTCATGGGTACATTCGCCGGTAGCTGCCGAATAACTGAAGCAGTGATAATATCTTCGTCGTAACAGCGGCCAGCATGCAGGCAACTCAGCGCCCAGATATTGCGAAGATGTAATGCCGTAAAGGTGCGCCCATCCCCCAAATCGCGATCCGCGAGTACTGTTGGGATGAGGCGATTGACAAGACCATCAAGTTCAGTTGGGGCCATACGTACCTCCGTAAGCCTCATTGTTTTATCAGCAAATATAAGCAAATGTTCAGAATTATTTCAGAAAGATTGCAGTATTGTAGCACAGTTTGTAGGAATGTCCAATGTTTTAGATGACAAACATATCTCAACCAGACACTCAAGGCCTCCTAAAGCGAGACCAGAGGCGTTTGACAGCACCGCACTGCTCGAATATACTTGTAAGTACGAAACTTTAGTGAATGCAACGATCGAGGGAATTACCGTGGCAGATACAGACCAACTCATACCGGGCACAGAGGCATGTGCTCGGATGTTACTTGAAACAGTGCCACAACTGATGCGCATGCTCCACGGGGCGATGCGTAAATCGCAGGGTGAGGCGCATACATTTGGGCAGATGCGTATGCTTAGTATGCTACGCGAACGGCCATGTATGCTCACCGATTTAGCCGCCCGCCACCATGTTGCACCATCGACGATGTCGCGCACGGTAGATGCACTTGTGGAACGTGGTTGGGTTGCCAGAACAAGCGCACCCGATGATCGCCGTAAAGTGTTACTGGCACTGACAGAGCATGGTGCGACATCGCTCGATCTCTTGTTCGAGCAATCCTGTGGAATTGTAGCCGAACTGATGGCCCCGCTTGCTGCCCAGGAGCGAATTGATCTCGTGAGCGGGCTAACGGTTCTACAGCACCTGGCAAACCATGCTTCAAGTGTGTCAGAAAGAGAGTCAAACTAAACTTATGAAATCACTTCAGCGCGCATTAACGTATCTGCGGCCATACTGGGTTATAACATTGGGAGCTTTTCTTAGCCTTGTATTCATGACAGGTGCCAATCTGTTCATTCCGCGTGTATTGGCCGATGTGATTGATAACGGGATCAGTGCTAAGAATACCGATCTACTGTTTTGGTCGGCTGGGGTGCTGGTTGCGGTCGCCGCTATACGTGGCATCTTTACCTTTACCCAGGGCTATTGGTCGGAAAAGGTTTCGCAGGCAGCTGCCTATGATATGCGCAATGGTTTATTCAACAAAATCCAGAACCTGAGTTTTTCCTATCATGATCGGGCGCAGACAGGGCAACTCATGACGCGCATCACCAGCGATGTTGATCAGGTGCGGAGCTTCATTAGTGCTGGGCTGTTACAGATGCTTAGCGCGGCGGCACTGCTGATCGGCAGTATCGCGATGCTTGTTAGCCTGGATTGGTTATTAGCACTGATCTCCTTACTCACGGTTCCTGCGATTGCGGTGGTATTAGGCTATTTTATTCGGGTGGTACGTCCATTGTTTGGTGTTGTCCAGGGACGCCTTGGTATATTGAATACCGTGTTACAGGAGAACCTGGCTGGTATTCGGGTTGTGCAGGCCTTTGCACGCGAACCATACGAGTCGCAGCGTTATGGCGCTGCAAACCAGAACCTTCTGGACGCCAATATCAGCACAGTACGAGCGATGGCATCGAGCTTTCCACTCGTCTTCTTTATTTCGAATCTTGGCACGCTTGCGGTGATCTGGTTTGGTGGGCATCAGGTGATCAGTGGAACCTTGAGTCTAGGTGCGCTGGTGGCCTTTAACAGCTATCTCGCGCTGTTGATTCAGCCCTTGATGCAGATCGGCTTTATCTCAGCACAGATCGCACGCGCAGGAATCAGTGCCGAGCGTATGTTTGAGATCCTTGATGCACAGAATGAAGTAACCGATAAACCGGGCGCTATGCTCCTGCCGCAGATTAGTGGCCGTGTGACATTTGAGAATGTCAAATTTGGCTATTTTGTGAAGCAAGCCGAGCCACAGGAAAAAGAATCGATTGGCAAACAGAAAGCTACGCCTGCCACGCCTGGCAAGAATGCTCCACCGAGTATGCCTGGTGGCGCGGGTATGGGTGGTGGCGGATGGGGTGGAGCGCCAACCGATAATCTTATTCTGCGTGGGGTTTCATTCACGGCTGAACCAGGAATGACAGTAGCGATTATGGGTAAGACAGGCAGCGGCAAGAGTACGATCATCAATCTGCTGCCACGCTTCTATGATGTGAGTAGTGGGCGTGTACAGATCGATGGCCATGATGTGCGTGATGTCACACTCGATAGTCTTCGTTCACAGATTGGAATTGTGTTGCAGGACACAACCCTCTTTTCTGGCTCGATCCGCGAAAATGTCGCCTATGGCCGACCGGATGCCAGCGAGGCCGAAGTCGAAGCCGCTGCACAGGCGGCCCAAGCTCACGATTTCATTGTTGGGTTCCCGGATGGCTATGCAACAATTATTGGTGAACGTGGTGTAACCCTCTCGGGTGGGCAGCGCCAGCGAATCGCAATCGCACGCGCTATTCTGCGCGATCCACGGATCCTGATTCTAGACGATAGTACCTCGGCGGTTGATGCCGAGACGGAATTCCAGATCCAACAGGCACTTGATCGACTTATGAAGGGCCGTACAAGCTTTGTGATCGCCCAGCGTATCAGTACGGTTCGTTCAGCCGATCTGATTTTGCTGCTCGATAATGGCCGGATTGCAGCAATGGGCACACACGAGGAATTGCTTAGCCAGAGCGATTTGTATGGCGAGATCATCGATTCACAATTTGGTGGTGATCGGGTGCGTGAGCCAGAACTGGTGGTATAGATCATACTGCCTTTGTTGAAACTGCACACGAGGAATCAATGCAGCATAGCCAGTTCACCATCATGCTTGTTCAGGCTGGTACGGCCTTACATATTGCAGCCTACCGAGTACTGCGTGGCAATGTTCCACAACGTTGGCTTGGCAAGGATTGTATTCTTTTGATAACTGAGGGCCGGAAAAGCGGTAAGAAGCGCACATCGCCACTGCTATTTGTACGTGATGGTGATGATTATGTGGTGGTCGCTTCGTGGGGCGGAAGCGATAATCATCCGCACTGGTTCTTGAATTTGCGTGCCAATCCACGCGTTACCGTTGAGGATCATGGCCGAACTACCCAAGCAGTGGCGTACCTTGTTGAGGATGAGCAACAGTATCAGCAATTCTGGAAGCGTTTTGTCGCGATCTATGCAGATTATGAGCTCTACCAGCGCCGTACAACCCGTAGAATACCGCTGGTGCGGCTAAGTGTTATACCATCGATGAGTGCGGATGAGCGCGGAAACGCTCATCTGTCAAAGTGAGGATATCGTATGTGGCGTGGAATCCAAGGAATGGCTGAATTGCCCGATGAGCGAGCGATACAAGGCACCACCGCAGCTCGCCGAATATGGCATTATCTGGCACCCTATAGCAAGCAGCTTCTGGTGGTATTGGGTTTGGCACTGCTGGCAGCTGGTTCGCAGGCTGCGGCGCCATTCTTGATTGGGCGTGCAATCGATCAGGCAATCAGTCGCGCTAATGGGGATCTGCTGAACACCCTGATGTTTGGCTTACTGGGAATCTTTGTGGTTAGCGGTGTTGCGTCGCGCTATCAGTTCATGAAAATGGGTGAGATTGGCCAGCGTACGCTAACCAAATTGCGTGACGATATCTTTGCCGCATTGCAGCGCCTCTCGCTTAGCTTTTTTGATCGCCAACCGGCTGGCGACCTTATGTCGCGGCTTGTCAATGATACCGATGTACTTAATCAATTGTTAGGTCAGGGCTTGATCCAGATTCTAGGTAGCCTCTTCGGTCTGATTGGGATCTTGATCGCGATGCTTGTTCTCGATTGGCGCTTGGCGCTGGTGAGTTTCACTGTCATCCCAATCATGCTACTGCTCACAAATGTTTTTTCGCGTATGGCACGTGGTGCCTTTCGTAAAACCCGTGAGTCACTTGGCGATGTCTCAGCTGAGATCCAGGAGGAGATAGCGGGTGTCAAAGTAGCACAAGCATTCACGCGCACAAATGCAAACCAGGAGCGCTTTGCGCGCCGCAATGCGGTTAATCGTGATGCAAACGTAAGTGCCACCGCGATTACTTCGGCATTTACGCCAGTGATCGACCTACTCTCAACGATTGCGACTGCGATTGTAGCCGCATATGGTGGTGTACTCGCTATTCGTGGTGAACTGACGGTTGGAACGGTCATTGCATTTCTTACCTATGTACAAATCTTCTTTCGCCCGGTTCAAGCACTCGCATCATTCTATACAACTGCTCAGGCGGCGCTGGCAGCCGCGGAACGAATCTTTGGGCTGATTGACACTACCCCTGATTTTACGGATGCAGCAACGGCCCAGGCTATTCCCATGATTACCGGCAAGGTTCAGTTTGACCATGTGTCGTTTGGCTATGGTGCACGCCAGACTCTTAATCGCCATGCTACGACCGAACCCACGCCAATATCGAAGAATGGCACCATTCCAATGCCAGAGACACCACAACTGCCAACGGAACCACAAATCGTGCTTAATGATGTCTCATTAGTAGCTGAACCAGGCCAGACAATTGCGATTGTTGGGCCGACTGGAGCTGGCAAGACAACATTAGTCAATTTGATTGGGCGCTTCTATGAGATAACAGCGGGTGAGATCAGTATCGATGGGCACGACATCCGCCAGGTGACGCGGGCCAGCTTACGTTCGCAAATGGGGGTTGTCTTACAGGATAGTTTCTTGTTTGCAGGAACGATTTACGACAATATTCGCTATGGCAAGATTGATGCAAGCGAGGAGCAAATCGCCGCAGCAGCAACCGCCGCCAATGCGCATGAATTCATTATGCGCCTACCCGATGGCTACCAAACCACCGTCGGTGAGCGTGGTGGTGGTCTGAGCCAAGGCCAGCGCCAATTGATCGGCATTGCACGGGCCATTTTGGCAAACCCGCGCATCCTCATTCTTGATGAAGCGACCAGTAGTGTTGACACACGCACTGAAATGCTGATCCAGCAGGCACTGCGAACGCTGTTGCGTGGCCGCACAAGCTTTGTGATCGCACACCGCCTCTCAACAATTCGTGAGGCCGATCAGGTTCTGGTTCTTGAAGCGGGCCAGATTGTCGAGCGTGGTACGCATGATGCATTGCTTGAGCGTGGCGGCCTGTATGCCGAGCTCTACCGCCGCCAGTTCCGAGATATGCCAGAACTACGCGCGGCGTAGTGTTCAAAGGACGATCCGGGTTGATTAAGTAAGCCCACGAATCACAAAGGAGTAGGTATGGCCAAGCTACGTTTTGGAATTAAGACCGCACCACAACACACGACCTATGATGCGATGTTGAAGATATGGCAAGAAGCCGATGCCATACCCGTTTTCGAGCATGCCTGGCTGTTCGATCACTTTGCGCCGATCTTTAGCGATCTGGATGGGCCATGCCTTGAGGGCTGGACACTGCTCGCAGCATTTGCAGCACAGACAAAGCGCATTCGGATTGGGCAGATGGTTACTGGCAATACCTATCGTCATCCAGCGGTTCTCGCACACATGGCTGCGACAGTTGATATCATCTCAAATGGGCGGCTCGATCTAGGTATTGGTGCGGGCTGGAACGAATATGAGCATACCAGCATGGGTATCCCACTCTACGCGCCCGGTGAACGTATTCGCCGCCTTGGTGAGGCATGTGAAATTATCAAGCGGCTCTTTACCCAACATCTGACCGATTTCGACGGGCGCTATTACCAGCTCAGTCAATCACGTTGTGAGCCGAAGCCAATTCAGAAGCCATATCCGCCATTCGTTATTGGTGGTGGTGGCGAACAGCTAACATTACGGGTCGTGGCACAATATGCAGATGTTTGGAATTTTGCTGGTGGGCCTGTCGATCAATTCCAGCGTAAGGTTGCTATTCTCAATGAACATTGTGCAGCAGTGGGCCGCAACCCAGCAGAGATTGAACTCTCGATTCAGGTACAGGTGAACTATGATGATTTGAACGCAACCGTTGCAACCGTGCAGAGTTTCGTTGACGTTGGTGCGACCCATCTCATTCTCAATCTGCGCCACCCATACCCTGAAAACATTGTTGTTCGGCTGGCAGAAGAGGTTGTCCCACGAATTAAAGGCTAGCGATTACATAGGAAGGATTATCAATGCGTCGTCTTGCTGTCACATCATGGAGCTTACACCATGATCTCTCGTCGGGTGCATTAAAACTGATTGATCTACCAGCACGTATGCAGGCGGCTGGGATTCGAACATTGGAGTTATGCCATTTTCATCTACCCGATACCCAGCCAGAAACGCTGGCCGCTATGCGCGCCGCGATTGAAGCGGCAGGGGTAGAGCTGTATAGTGTGTTGATCGACACCGGTGATATTAGTTCTGCTGATCCAGCTCGCCGTAGTGCCGATCTTACGCTGATCAAACACTGGGTAGATGCGGCAGCCGCACTTGGGGCACAGGGTGTACGTGTGGTTGCTGGCGAATCAAAAAGCAACGATGCAGCCGCACTGCAACGCGCAGCAGATGGGTTACGTGAAGTTACCGCTTATGCAACTGAGCGTGGCGTGAAGGTACGTACCGAGAATTTCCGCGAACTGTTGGCAACTGCGGCGGCCTGCAATTCCCTCTTAGATACGTTGGGTGGCAGTGTCGGGTTGTGTGCCGATATTGGTAATTTCCCCGCCGAGCGACGTGAAGCCGAGTTTGCGGCAGTTGTCGGCCGTGCACATGTGATTCATGTGAAGGCCGATTATGATTCACAGGGCCAAATTATCGCCGATCAATTACATACCTGCTTGGGTGCAAGTACCAGCAGTGGTTTTAGCGGCCCGTACACACTCGTCTATGATCGTGGTGGCGATTCCTGGCAGGGTCTCGCAAATCTGGCTGATATTGTAAGCCCGTATCTTGCGAATTAGTGTGGCTCGATGCCAACGCTCTGCTTAGTGTCGGGAGAGCGTTGGCGTCAACGGGTTTACTTAGTGAGTGTTACATTAAGTTCGAGTGGATCTTCGGTATCATCCCCTACCACCAGATCATCCTCCACAAGTGGCTTATAGCCCTTGGCAGCAATCACCCAGGAATGGCCGACACTACGCTCAATTGCATCTGGCAGCACAAACTGGCCACGTGCATCGGTTGAGGCATGGGTAAAGACCTGTGAGTCCTTGGGACTCTTAATAAACGACTGCGCCGATACGCCCTCGTTAAGGACGATCACTAGTACACCTTTGATCGGCTTCTTGGTTTTGGCATCCGTAACGGTTCCCTGTACTGTGACACTCGCGCTAACCCCAGCAGTGCTACTATCTTCGCCACCAACAATGACGGTGCTACTGGCCAGCATAGTCTTGTTGTTGAAGAAGCCCACTTCCCATTCACCATCTGGGATCGGTTCGCTATCATCACGCGAAATAACATAACTATAGCTATTGGCACGGGTGCTTGGCTTTTGTGGAGCCTTATTACTAAACACAACCTCGCCATCAAGCGCAAACACTGTGACAATCGTTGCACTCTTGGGCACACAGTTATAATCAAACACGGCTGCAATTGCGAGCGTACCAGTTGGGTAGCTCGTTACTTCTTCGTCCGTTGCTTGGCCTTCTTCATCAGTAGCCAGCCAACGTGCATCGCTGGTTGCCTTCATGGTCGTGCATGCAGTCTGCTGAGCTGGTGCCGCAACTGGCAAGGCAAAGCCATGGCCGGTTAGTCTGAGTAGATCCCGCCCAGTAGCACCTGCCATACTGGCGGATAGGGCTAACACAAGGCCGAGCACAAGGCCTATTGTACGATATCGTGGTTTCATAATATTCCTCTACGAGAGTTTTAAGCTCTGCACAAACTGCTCAAATAACGGCTCAGCCTGGTTGATCTCAGCCGAACTGGCAGTCATTGTCACAACGACAGCACGACCACCAATGGTAATGATATAGTTGATACCCTCAACAACCTGGGGTGTCGCGCCAACCAGCGCACCAGTATCGACAAACGCAAAGCGTTGGCGTAGTGCTGGGGCATTGGAGACAGGCTGTTCCGCGCTCTCCGTCACACGGTAGAATGAGGAATCGGTGCCACGCTCACCGGCCAACTGGGTTGCGATGCTCTTTGCATCTTGGCCGCTTGCAAGCGGGATGCTGCGAATCACAAAACTCGAACCACCGCCAAGCGCATCCGAGACGCGCAATAGCTCATCATCGCCGGTAGCAGCAGTATACGCGGCAGGGTAGGCCCCTTGAATGCCATCAATTGCAAATGAGGTTGTTCCATGGGTGACACTATTCCACCCAACTAAGCCAATCAATGCCAAAAGGCCGAAGACAGCTAGGACAGCCCAATTAGCCTGTCGATCACCAATCTGAGCGTCAGCATCAGGAGGCATTGCCTCACCGCGCTGACTACGTGCGACATCGCGATTCACCAGCACCGCAACAATCAATGTCACTATGATCGCGAGCCCACCGGCAAGCAAAAGCCCTGTCACCGAAGGCAGGCGTGCAGCACTCCCAAAACTGATCGAGCCGCTTTCAAGCTGGCCACGAAGAATCTCACAGCTCGCACTTAGCAAAGCAGTCAAGCCAAATCCAGCTGCTAACCACCAAGATGGCTCACGCTCCAGTTTCGCCCGCCCAAGGAAGTAGCCTAGTAAACCACCAAATGCTGCATGCGCCAATGCAACTTCTGCAACATAGATTTCGCCAACGCCAAGGGCGCTTCCACCATTTGCAAGAATAAACTGCAAATTGGTTGCGGTTGCCAGGCCTAAACCGGCTGCGGTTCCATAGACAACTCCATCGGTTCGCTCATCAAATTCTGGCGAATGAAACATAAAGTAGCGTACGGTCGCATAGATCATAAATGACTCGACTGCGCCTGTCAGCAATGAGCCAAATAAGAGGCTATTTGTATCGCGATACAGCCAATCCTGTACACGAATAACCTGCGTGAGCAGTGGTATTCCAAATGCGCCAGCAAGTGCGGCGCCAATCAAGAATTGTCGTGCAACATCCCCAATTGGCTCAGGCTCTAGGCGATCCTGCAAATAGAAAAAGATCAACCAGAGTGCAGCTGGTACCACGGCTAATACTAGGCCGACAAGCAGCAACATGATACCGCCCAAGCTTGGCTGGAACGTTATGTCGACTGCGACGACTAGTCCAACAAATGCAAGCAGCGCAATCACTGCGAGCAATTCAGAGCGCCAGATTCCTTGGCGTACGAATGTAGCCTTAAGCGGCGTTCGTACCATAGCTATCCTCCATATGCGTGGAATTGGTAACTAAGATAGATACGATGCAGCACAACGAATGGTTACAGCACTTGATTCACAGCACTGATGGCGCCTTGACATCTGATCCATTCAGCATTACGATTGCGTCTGAGATAATTGTTTGAACAATGATATTCGAGGAGAACGATGGCTGATATAGCAGCGATTGATATATCGACACTTTCGACTCAGGGATATCGGTTGCTGGTGGAGAGCTTTATTCTCCTGGATGCATGTGATCGAATGGCGCTACAGCCATTCGGCCTTTCAATCATTCAGTATAATGCACTACTCCTAATCGATGAGGAATCAGGCCGCCGCCTGACCGATCTCAGCGATCGGCTCCTGTGTGACAAAAGCACCGTTACGCGCACTGTCGATTGGTTGGAGAATGAGGGTTTGGCACGCCGTATTGCTGACCCAGACGACCGTCGGGCGCAGCGAGTCGTTCTTACCAAGGCAGGCAGCGCCTTGCGTGAGCAGGTGGCAGCAGCACACGAGCATTCGCTTGCCAAACGCATGGCCATGTTCAGCACCACTGAACAACAGCAGTTTGTTGGCTTACTTGCGCGTCTGCGGGCACACCTACGCGAAGAGTTAGGGCACGG
>JANLSE010000040.1:0-13378 GCA_031362265.1 Roseiflexaceae bacterium | reverse complement strand
GCAGCTGAGCAGGCACTCGCCCTTGCACCTGGTAATGCAGAGTATCGAGCACTGCTTGCCGAGACATACGCAGGATCAGGCGATCCTGAAAGTGCGATCCATTTGCTAAAGGAAGCAATCACCAGCTATGGAGAGCGGGCTGAGTGGTTACATGCACTCGGCCTGATACTCTTTCGCAATGCTGACCACATTGGTGGGCTTGATTATTTGCGCCGAGCAACCTATGCAAACCCACAGCACGACACTGCGCAGCACAACTTAGGCTTAGCACTGGCGGAGACCGGTGATCTGGCTGGGAGCGCGCAGGCACTTGGCCGTGCCATCCAACTCGCACCAGATAAGGTCGATTGGCGCGCTGATCTGGCGGAAGTGCAAATTGCCCGCGGTTGGTCGGCTGAATCACTTGCCGAAATCGAACAAGGCCTGGCACAAGCTCCAACAAACTCACGCCTGCTACGCTTACGTGCTGAGGCGCGTATCCAGATTGGCCGTAACGATGATGCTCAGGCTGATCTGATTACTGCACTGCGGCGTGACCCAGATGATGTGCCTGCGCTCACGCTCTTTACCCAGTTGGCACTCAATCGTGCGCAACCTAAGGCGGCACTTGGCGCAGCCCGACGGGCAGTAGCCTTGCAGCCAGCGGAGCCACAACATCGCCGACAGTTAGCCGCAGTATTACGTTCATTAGGCAAACCCGATGAAGCCGCTGAGCAACTCGAACAGATTGTGAGCGAATCACGGCTCGCTTCGGATTATGCAGCACTGGCTGAGGATCAAGCGGCAGCTGGTAATTTGGTGCGTGCGCGCTGGGCTTGGGAGCGTGCTTTTGCGAGTGCCGCGGGCGATCCTGAATTACAGGTTCGCTATGGAACTTTCCTTTTGGCACAGGGCGATCTGGCTGGGGCACGGCGTGAGATTGAACAGGCAGCCGCCCAGAATCCTGATTCGGCAACGATCCTTGTGCAATATGCGGATCTGCTGCTACTGACAGCTACAACAGTAATGGCACCCCATGATCAGACGACTGCGACTCAAGTGGCACGCCAGGCAGCTGCACTCGCTCCTGAGCAGGTTGGCGCATGGCGCGCATTAGGCGCAGCACTCTGGCATACTGGCCAAGCCGAGGAATCGCTTGCCGCGTTGCGCCGCGCACGTAGCCTTGCACCACACGATGCGACACTCTCGGCCTTATTCGGGGTGGTTGCGCTCTCGTTTGAGGAATATCAAGAAGCGATAGCAGCGTTCGAACATGCAAGCCAGATTGATTCACGCTTTGCTGCTGCTCATGCTGGCCTAGCAATTGCATTACGTAGCCCGCTTGGTCTGCCGATTGACCCAGATGAGCTTGATCTCCGTGCGAGCAGTGCCGTTCAGCCGATTACACGCGCGCTTGCCGCATTGGATGCTGCCCTCGCACTCGAGCCACAGCGCCCACGCTGGCGCTATGAGCGCGGCTTGGTTCTTCAACTCGCGGGCCGCCATGCCGAGGCACTGAGTGATTTAGAGGCTTGTTCACAAATGCCAGTGCGCGAAATCCTTCCCACCCGTGATTGGGCAGATCTCATCCAATATGAGATCGGGCGCGTACCGCTCGCTAGCGATATTCTATTACGTTGTGCGGTTGGCTACGATATCCTGGGACAAGTTGATCAGGCTGCTACGGCGCTGGATTCAGTCCTTGCTGAATACCCTGAATTACCTGCCGCAATTGAATTGCGCGGCCTGATTGCTGCACGGCGCGGCGAGCTTGATTTGGCGCAGAAACTGCTACAGGCAGTGCTTGAACTCATCCCGGCTGCACAGCGTGCACTGGTTGCCCTTGGCAAGGTCTTAATTGCACTCGGGCGCGCGGCCGATGCCGTTGGCTTACTTGAGCGTGCCAGCGATCAGCGGCCATCCGATGCTGGGTTGGCAGCATTACTGGTGGGCGCGTATACTGCGGCAGGCAGGCGTGATCGTGCCCTGCATGCAGCTGCTAAGGCGGCGCGGCTCGAACCACGCGATGCCGATCATCATCAACGTCTTGCGACGCTCTATGCCGATGCTGGCCGGTTGCAAGAGGCGCGTGCTGAACTCATGAGTGCCACAACCCTGCGACCGACCGTGCCAGATTGGCATGTGCAAATGGCACAGATCTGCCTTGGCCTGGGTATGCGTGAGGCTGCGCGTGGTGCGTTGCGTAAGGCAGCCGAGATAGCCCCGGAGCAACCAAGTTACCGCTATGAGCTTGCCCGTTTCCTGGCCGATCAAGGTGAAGAGCAGGAGGCCCGTGCAACACTTGAGGAGGTTGTTTCCGCAGCACCAACTCAAGGTGCTTGGCGCCACGAGTTAGGGCGACTCTATCAACATCTTGGCGATACACACGCCGCAATCAATCAATTTGCTGCGGCGGTTGAGCATGCACCCGAAGAGCAGCGCCATTGGTTGGCACTGGCGAAGGCTCAGCAGCCTGCACTTGGCCCTGATCTGGCAGTAGAAACACTTGAACGCGCATTGAATGCATTTCCGGGCGATAGTGAACTACACACCGCTCTTGGCAGCCTCTACGATGCACAGGCTCCTGCAACAGCACTCTGGCATTATCAACAGGCTGTGGACTCTGAGCCAGAACAGAGCGAACCATGGTGGCGCTATGGGCGCGCCCTGATGCTCAGTGGCGACCGTCAGGCTGCTACCACGGCGATTGAACGCGCCTTACGGATCGATCCGCGTGCCGCATCGGCCCATGCGGTCAAGGCTCAATTACTTGCCGCCAGTGGAGATGTCCAGGGTGCGCTGCATCATGGGCGGACGGCTGCTGCAATTGGCCCCGAAGATCCCACAGCTGTTGCCTGGGTTGCAGCAGCATTGCAAAAGGCGCGCCGCTATGATGAGGCTCTGACGGTGCTGGCAAAGGCAATCGACCGTAATCCTGAGGATGCCGAACTTCTGGCGCAGAGCGGAGATGCTGCGATTGCAGCTGGACGCAACACTCAGGCTGCCGAACTCTTTGATCGAGCGCTCAAACTACGCCCAAACGATGCGACTCTCTACTACCGTGCAGGGGTGGCACACAAACAGTTCAAGAATTATCCAGCTGCGATTCGTCTGCTACGACGGGCAATTCAGCTGCGGCCCAGCTATGGTGATGCCATCCAGGAATTGAGCCGACTTGGCCCACTCGCATTTGCCTCAACCTATATGACAGGCGATCGTCCGCCAGCCCCGCCCGATTCTGCACCAACAGTTGATGACTTCCCGACATTTGAGCGACCGGATCGACGATCATGATAGCAACACGCAACCCTTCCAGTGCCAATCTCCTCCCCGAGGAATTGGACATCCGCGATCTTGCTTGGACCATCCCTCAAGTGTTGGCCGCGATCGATTTGGCGCTCAAAATAGGTTTGGCCGAAATCGCAGAACAAGCCGCGCGTACCCTGATCGGCCGGTTTCCTGAAGCGATCGCACCATCGGTACTACTAGGGCGCGCACTTGTCGAGCAGGGGCGCTGGCGCCAGGCGATTGATCATTTTCGCTGGGCGCTTGCGATTCATCCACTGAATGCGGCTGCTTGGACTGGCCTTGCAACAGCGCTCGCCGTTGGTGGGCAGGAACGCGAAGCACGTGCTGCACTTGTGCGGGCAGCACTCCACGATCCGCTCGATAGTGAAGTGCTGACACCGGGTGTCGCCTCACTACCGCGTGAGGGTATCGGAATCAGTTATTTACGCCAAGGCCATGATGCTCTTGCCCAAACAGAATTAGCGAGTGCCGTGGCAGAGCATCCGAAGCGTGACGATTTGCGATTATATTATGTAGAGTCGCTACGGCGAACAGGGGATACTGCTGGCGCATTGCAGCAGTTAGAACAGCTTTCTGGGGCGGCAGCAATGCTCTTTCCGGCAATGTTACTGCGGGCTGCACTTGATCCGGCAGCGCATACAGCGCATAGTGAGTGTTTGCCGTATGATCTGGATGGCCAGCTCACACGCCACTTTTTTGCTCCGCTGCGGCCACCATGGGATGCCCTTCCTGCGCCCTCAATAGCAGTTGATGACACACTTACTCCACTGCGGCACTATCTGCCAATGCCACCAATGGGGCGTAAGCAAGCACATGCGGTCGTGAACGAGCCAGCGCCACATAGTCGTGTTCCTGCCGATGTACGCGAGTTTATTGCAACAGCGGAGCGGTTACGTGTTCGTTTGGTTACTGCTGCCGGAGCAGAGAAACCACTCTTGACCTATCAAGAATCTGAGCGTCAGGCCCATCTGATCCTAGGATCACGCCGGGCGCTAGCGCGTGTGTTTGGCATGGAGGGTGCCAATGCAATTGATCGTCGACTATATGCTTTGGCAGAAACGTTGCAACAGCGTGGTATCCATGCACATATTTGTTATATTGATGACCCTGAAACCTTGCAGTTGACTGAGACAATACGCTTATCACCATCAACCTTGGAACCAGCCGCGATCGCCCGGTTATTGCGCGATGCCTCTCAAGCGTATCTTGGCCAAAACCAGCAGTTAGGAGTTGTATTATTGGTTGGTGGTGGTGATTGCATGCCCTTCTTCCGTATGCCTAACCCACTCAAGGATGACGACCCTGAGGTTGTCTCGGATCTGCCGTATGCTGGCCAGGATGAGAACGACCTTGCCCCACAGATAGTCGTCGCGCGTATTCCAGATGGTGGTAGTTTAGACTTATTACTTGGCCAGATTGATCGAATGATTGCCCGCCATAACGCGAAACCACGCGGTGCACTGGCACTGATACAGCGCGCAAAACCTATGTCCGCACGCACACCGTGGACTCTGGCTGGTGGTTATGCGGCACAGGCATGGCGCGAGCCGGCGCGGATTATTCTCGATACCTTACATACGTCCGGCGATCTGATGCTCTGTCCACCAGTTGATGCAGCGACTATCGTTCCAGATCAACTATTTGGCGGTGCTCTTCTCTATGTGAACTTACATGGCGCAATGGGCCGCAGTAACTGGTATGGCCAACCCGAAGCCTGGGGTGGGGCAGCCAGCAAACTGCCAATAGGCCTACGCCCCGATCAAATCACTGGGCAGTGCGTACAGAACGGGCTATTACTCAGCGAGGCGTGCTATGGTATGGAGTTAGATCGGCGTAATGTCGAGAATTCCATCCCCTTACGTGCGCTACACGATGGCATGGCAGCCTGTATTGGCGCGACGGTAACTGCGTATGGGAGTTATGGCGCACCACTGATCGGAGCCGATTTATTGGCCGAGCGAATTATGGCGCAACTTGCTTCCGGCGCGCCAGCGGGTGTTGCACTTAGGCAAGCACGGATCGAGTTTGCTCAGACAGTTTACCGCCGCCAAGGCCATCTTGACGATGTGGATCGCAAGACATTGCTCTCATTCGTGCTCTATGGTGATCCCTGGGCCTCAATTGCACCCTATTCTGAGCCTCTCGCAACACGGTTGGGTGCTTTTGCAGGGAAGGTGCGGCTTGGCAAGCCACGTAGTGTTGCGCCAATTGATGAGAGCCAAGTTCCACGTGAAGTCGTGCAAAAAGTGCGTAGTACATTACGTAAAGTCTTGCCAGGTAGTGATCATACTCGGCTTAGTATCAGTGCCCGAACGGATCGTAGCCTTGCAATGAAGGGTGATACAGCACCCGATTTGGTATTCAGTGCGAGCGAATCCATGCCAACTGAGGATGGTGCGACGATACGTCAGGCCGCACATATCACAATTAGCCATAGCGCGGTGGTAAAGGTGGCATTGACACACTAGCACAGAACCAAGAACCAAGAATTACCAGAGGGTACCCAAACCAAGAACGCAAAGACGCAAAGACACAAAGACGCAAAGATGCTAAAACTGTTCCAATGCTTCAATGCTTCAATGCTTTGCGTTCTTGCGTTCTGCGCTCTGCGCTTCACCGCTTCACTTTCGCAAGCGATTGAGTTACACTGTGATTAGTTGGTTCGCCAATAGCCAATGAATTGTACACAGTGATTGCTCAATAGGAAATACCAATGGTTCTGTCTCCCACGATCGGGGTGATCGCTGAGGCATTTGACAGCGGTTATCATACGCCACTCTTTGGTGCCCTTCACCACGACCTACAGGCATTGGGTGGTCGCTTAGTTTTTGTTCAGGGCACTCCAGAGGATGTCGTTCAAACAGGTATTGCCACAGACGAAATTGATGGGTGAATCGTTAATAATGCCCCAATGGGTGCAGCAGAATTAGCTCAGTTGGGGCGCCCTGTTGTAACAATTGGTTGTCAGGTTGATGGTTTGCCCTCCATTCGGATTGATAATCGCACTGGCATCCTTGAGGCGATGCAGAATTTGTTTGAATTAGGGCGAACCCGTATTGCGTTTGTTGGATGGATGACAAATGGTGATTTTCAAGAGCGCCAAGCAGCGTATTGTGAGGCACTAGCCGCCAAAGGCATCGCACTTGATCCCAATTTACTGATTGATCCGGGTGCATACGAAATTGTGCAGTGTCACCATGCATTCGCACGCTTTCTCGCTCGGGGCGGCATCGTTGATGGAATTATCGCCGGAAATGACAAAGCTGCGATTGGAGCAATAGAGGCAGTTCGTGCAACTGGCAAGCGTATCCCAGCGGATGTTGCTGTGATTGGCTTTGATGACACCGATCTTGGTCGCTTCTACGATATTCCCCTCAGTAGCGTACGTGATCGTCCAGATGAAATTGCGCGCGTGGCCTTGCGGGTACTTCTTGCGCGGATAGATGGGCAGAGTGTCCCGCTAGATAGCCGCGTACCTACGCGGGTTGTTGTGCGTGATTCGAGCCGTATGTATATGCCAACCCAATACGCGCCTTTTGAGCCAAGTCGCTATTGTGGCCCGAAATGGCGTCTATTGCTGATGCGTGATCTTGTTCAGATCGCGCAAGCCCCATTACCAGTTGATCCACAGCTTCCCCCTGAACATTATTGGCCACTCGTTGGTTTGCTCGCTGATGCAATTGATTCGATTGGGCAAGGGCATACGCCATCTGCACTTTCAGCCGATCTATGGCGACAAGGTGCCGAAATCGGCGGTGGTGTTACGGCATTGCAGCTTGTGGTGGAAAGGTTGCGTGAGGCAGGTTTTCAGTTATTGCAAAGGGCTGATCGCGCAACTTTTGGTGTGTTTATGCGTTGGTTGCTCGAAACTCAGGAGCAAATTGCGGGCACAAGTTTGGGCCACCTTTCATATCAGCTTGAGCGACAACGCGAGTCGACGGTCAGCCAAACATTGTTGCTCACCAAGCTAACCGAAAGTGGCGTTGATCCAATGCTGATCGATTGGATGGAGGCTAGTTGGGCAGATTGGGCTGCACTGGCCCTCTGGAGCCATATGGATGGTCAGGCAAGTATGTTGAAAGTCGCCAGTATCTTCCAGCGTGGGATTGGTGCACATACATCCGGGGTCGATTGCCCTGCAAAACAATTCCCGGGAACCAGCTTAGCGCCTGTACGCTTTAGTCGATCCAGCGACTATATTCTCAAACTCTGTCCGCTCCGTATCCCAGCACGTGAATGGGGTTATATTGCTACTTATGAGCGCTACCACCCAACTGGTTACGACACGCTTACTGGCCGGAACAAATTGGTCTCCACAATGTTGGAACGTAATGAACTGCTCGAATCATTAACGGATCGGCAGAATGTGTTGCAGATGGCATATGAGCGCGAACGAAAGCTTACCGAAGAGCTTTCAAATGCGATCTCCAGCCTTCGTACAACACAATCACAATTACTCCATTCAGAGAAAATGGCGGCACTGGGGAATCTTGTTGCCGGTGTTTCACATGAATTGCGCAATCCGCTGAATTTTGTCAACAACCTATCCCAACTGTCCAATGGGCTGTTAAGCGAGCTCGAAGAGCTTATCGCCCAATGCACGCCAGTATTAGACGAGCCATTACGTGAGTCGTTCGCGGAACTCATCACGCTTCTTACGCGCAATGGGCAGGAGATAACACGGAGTGGCCAACGGGCAGATGCTATTATTAGCATGATGCTGCTCCATGCCCGTAGTGATAATAATATGCAGCGTTCTATTGAATTCAATGGCTTAGTCGAGCAAGCACTCGCACTGGCCTACCATAGTATTGTGGCACGCCAGCCCAACATGCGATCAATCTCGATTGTGCCACATTTTGCCAACAATATGGCACAGGTGACAGTCATCCCGCAGCGCCTGAGCCAAGCACTCATCAATATTATCGATAATGCCTGTTATGCGCTCTGGGAACGCTCTCAGCATGATGTACATTTTGAGCCTGTACTAACGCTGACAACTAGGCGTCTAAGCAATCAAATTCAGATCTGTATTCACGATAATGGGATTGGTATTCCACCAGAGTTACGAAATACCTTGTTTGAGCCCTTTGTAACGAGTAAACCACCGGGTGAAGGTACTGGGTTGGGTCTCTCATTAGCGTATGATATTGTCGTACTAGGGCATGGTGGAAGCATTCAGGTGGAGAGCGAAATCAATCAATATACCGAAATCATCATCACACTGCCAACGATGGCAAGTTGATCGCTTCAGGTTAATGCAGGCATTAAAAAACTACCGTGTCTGTCTAGCTTGAAATAATCTGACTCATTCACGAACATGTGCTGCGACCTGATCTGCTGCCAATACAACCGAATGTTGATTTTTGGCGAGCCCTTGGTGCTGAAGGGCAGCCTCCAGATCACGGAAACAGGCGATCGAGGCCAGATCAACTCCTAGGCCAACCATCGTCTGGGCCACTTCCCCGCGAATCCCTGCCAACATCACATCGGCACCCAATAGGCGTACCGCATTCACAAGCTGCACAAGCCCCATCGCAACCTGAGTGTCGATGATCGGCACCGCTGTTACATCAACCACCACTCGACGGGTGCGGCGCTTGTGTACATCGGCCAGTGCGCGATCTTGAGCTTCACGCAGGCGCGCACTATCCAGTGCCCCCACCAGTGGCATCACCAGTGTATCCTGTGCAACTGGCAGCAGCGGTATACTCAATTCGCGGATCACATCACGCTGCCGATTGTTCTCGTCCACCAGTTGTCTGAGTTCAGCATTGCGCTCGGCCAATTCATTCGCGCGTTGGTTGGACTCCTGGCGTGCCTGCTCGGCCAGCGCGTTAATGTCGGCCAGGCGCTGTGCACTATCGACCGACACGCAGCTCAACACCAGGCCCGACAGGAGCAGTGCGTAGATCAGCAGATTGTCGGGTGTCGCATAAGTACTCTCGTTCCAGCCGCTGCCCGCGCGGATCAGAAGGATCGCAATTTCCGTTGCGCCAGATATGAGCACTGCTCGTGGGCCAGCCAGGATCAACGCCAGCACCGGCGGCAAGAGCACTTCCGCGAAACGTTCGCTGAGCATGGGTGGAATTCCTGTCAGGGCCACAATGAGCGCCATTCCACCACTACGTGCGGTGCGCGCAAGGCCTTCTAACAAACGTACTCCCCACTCAGTTGCCAATATGCTCTGCGCATTATCGAGGCAGATGACGACCGGTACGCCAATGGTTGCCAGTGCAAGCTCTAGTGCGGTTGGTGTATCGCCCTGTGATCGTAGGCCTTGGATCAATGTGGAATAGATCTGGTTCGCGCTCTCGGCCTGCTCAAGATCCAGATAAAATGCGCGTAAATCGGGCTGCTCTAGGTTCACCGCTGCCGATTGAACAATATGTGTGAGCAGTGAGGATTTGCCAATTCCAGCAACACCACTGATCAGTACTGGCCGGCGTGCATCAATGCACTCAAATATGAGCGAGATTTCACGCCATCGGCCAACAAACTGCTCTGGTTTGGTAATACGGCCACGTTCGGTGAAGGGGTTGCGGTTCATTTGTGTCAGGTCTAATGATAGGCTGCAATCTTTTGAAGCAGGCGATCTGCAAGGAATGGACTTGCAACACCAAGTGTCGCATAAATGAGGCGTGCCTCATTACGGTAGTATTGGACGCGTTCAGCCGACCAATGGGCGGGTGGGGGTTGCAAATTACAGATCCGATCAGCGAGTTTCACCATCCATACTTCATGGGGTTGTTGTTGGATACGTTGCAAGCTATCAGCCATCTGCTGATCTTTTGGCAACCCGAGATCCTTTGTCAACGCTAATACCCCGGCTGCAATCGCTTCCCCAAAGTGTTGAGTAACCTCTGTATAGGTGATCGATGTATCTTCCAGCACATCGTGTAACAGGGCACATCCCACTGCCAGATCACCATCGCGGCCTGATTCGGCGGCCAATGCGGCGATCACCTCCATTGCGACAAGATTTATATGCAACAGGTAGGGCAGATCCGTGCCAGTGACCAATTGGCCATTGTGGGCGGTAGCGGCAAAGCGGATAGTGTCGATATAACGATCCTGCGACCAAGGGTGGTGCATTGGGATTCTCCTGCGTTGTTTCCTCAGTTGTTGTGTAATTGTAGCATGATTGCTCACCAGACCGTCGTTCTATCTGCAATGCTCTGGTACAATACGCCTGCACACACATCCAAGGGAAACGTATGAACCCGAATTTGTCTCACCTGATCGAGGCATGCCACTCATTAGGAATCGAGTATTCTATTAACCATAGCTCTGGAAATCTCATTTCGGTGCGCCATCACGGAAGAACAGCGTTGTTCGCAGGGTATACGACGCCACTGAACGATCATTCAACAATACAAATTTGCCAGGATAAGGAGTTCTTCTACCAACTGATTGCGCCATCAGTACGCATGCCGCTCACACATGGCTATCTGAATCCGGCAACAAGCGAGAAACACCGCGCCTACCTGGAGTTTGCTTCGGTTGAGGCGATTGTGGCAGACATTCTGAACCATTTTACGCCACCCTTGATCGTGAAGAAGAACCGTGGCTCAACCGGTACGAATGTCTTTTTGGCCGAGGCAGCTACGGATGTGACGACATGCATTGAAGAGATCTTCAACCGCCATAGCTACAAGTTCGATTATATAGCACTCGCTCAGGAATATATTGCGATAGCGCGTGAGTACCGAATTATCTATTTGAATGGCAAACTCGAATTTGCCTATGAGAAGAACATTGAACATGCACGCTTTACTGGCAACCTGAGTCGGCTCCATTGGGAAGGGGCACAAGCCCTGCTGGTTGATGATCTACAATTGCTCCAAGCATTTGACCTTGCCTTTGCACCACTCTTTCAGTTGTTGCCACTCCATTTCTGTGGGCTTGATGCTGCTATTGATCACGATGGCAACATTTGGCTGATCGAGGCCAATTCCGCGCCAGGGTTTGGCTATTTTGTGGCCGATGGTGGCGGACCGCGACTCATTCAGTTTTATGAGCGCATGCTCAGCGTGCTATTTGGCTTGTAATAGTAGACAAAACGCTAAGACGGAAACGCAAAGGCGCAAAGATGCAAAGGCGCAAAAACATAAAAGAACAACCAATCTCTGCACCCAAAAGGTACTCTCTGTGCCCTCTGTGCCTCTGTGGTAAAAAAACGCAAGGGCGCAAAGGTGAGACTCCTCACTCGCCCCAATCAATCTCCACATATACCTGGTCGCCAACAATCGAGACTGGGTAGGTCGGAATCCGAATGCCAACCGGTGGGACAAGTGCTTTACCAGTGCGGATGCTGTAGGTCCAGCCATGCCAAGGGCAGGTGATTGTGTCGTTGATCAGTATGCCAGCCGAGAGTGACCCACCTTCGTGGCGGCATGTATCACTAAAGGCATAGATCACCCCATCGACATTTACGAGAGCAATTGGCAAACCATCAACATCCGCATATACAAGGCGGCCGGGTGTCAGGCTGGCGAGGCTGGCGACGGCGATGATCTCGCGGGGCATACAAGCTCCTGATTGCGTGGTGTGAATGTCTCTGCTATAATCCGGCGATGCATGGGGAGGTCGCATAGTGGCCTAGTGCGCGGCACTGGAAATGCCGTACAGCGCAAGCTGTCGAGGGTTCAAATCCCTCCCTCCCCGCCACTGCTGTATGGTCTTCCCCAGATCATGAGGTTAGGGTAGCACGGCGAGCCGGAAACCGCAATACATGGCGTTTCTGCTCATGCCGCCGCTTGTTATAGAATTGAACATCTGCCCGGAGGTGTGCATGCAAGAGATCAATGTTGGTGTTGTTGGCACTGGTTTTATTGGCCCTGCGCATATTGAAGCGCTGCGGCGTCTTGGGATCATTGCTGCTCAAGGATCCAGCATTGCTTGCGCCAGAGGCACGCCAGTATGCCTCGTATCCTGGTGGCCATAATGAGGGCTTTCCGGATACGTTTAAGCAATTGTATACGGCGATCTACCGCTATATTCAGGCTGGGGATTACACTGCACCAACGGATTTCCCAACGTTTGTGGATGGACACTATGAATTGGTGTTGGGTGAGGCGATTTTGCGTAGCGCCCGTGAGAGTCGCTGGGTTACTGTTGAAGGAGAATCTGCATGAAGCTTGGAATCGCAAGTGCCGCACTACCACAGCTCTCACTCGAAGAACTCGCCGCGTGGTCGGCAGCCAATCAATTTGAAGTGCTTGAGCTGATGTGTTGGCCGGTGAGCAAAGCCGAACGGCGCTATGCGGGTGTGACGCATGTGGATGTCGCGGAATTTAGCGCGGCGGATGCGCAACGGGTGCTAAACACTGTGCATCACAATGGCCTGGAAATATCTGGCCTGGGATACTACCCAAACCCACTACACGCCGATCTGGCACACCGCGAGATGGTGATTACGCACCTCAAGAAAGTGATTGTTGCCGCGTCTATGCTGAGAGTGCCAGTTGTCAATACCTTTATTGGGCGCGATAAAAGCAAGACAATCGAAGCGAACCTGGAAGAATTTGCGCGCGTCTGGCCGCCAATCATTGCCTTTGCCGCTGAACACAATATCAAGATTGCAATCGAAAACTGTCCAATGATTTTCAGCAACGATGAGTGGCCGGGTGGCGATAATCTGGCAATCTCACCTGCAATCTGGCGACAGATGTTTTCGATTATCCCAGATGCCAATTTTGGGCTGAACTTCGACCCATCGCATCTCGTCTGGCAGATGATCGATATTCCACGCGCTATTCGCGATTTTGGTGATCGTCTCTTCCATGTGCATGCTAAAGATTTACAAATCGATCGGGAGCAGCTATACCAGCGTGGCATTATGTCAATTGGCATGCGCTGGCAGATCCCACGCCTGCCTGGGCTGGGTGATGTAAAGTGGAATGAGTTCTTCAGTGCGTTGTATGCTACTGGTTATGATGGCGCTGTCTGTATTGAGCATGAGGATCGCGGCTTTGAGAAGACCGAGGAATTGGTGAAACGTGGCTTCTTGATCGCGCGTGATACATTGCGTCCGTTTATTCATTGATCAAAGGTCAGGGACGGGGTCGCGGACTTAAGTCCGCGACCC
>JANLSE010000037.1:0-16080 GCA_031362265.1 Roseiflexaceae bacterium | reverse complement strand
TGCGCTTTGCGCTTTCGCGCCTTTGCGTTCGTTCATTCGGCGAGGTCTTCAACGTAAAGAAGTTACGAACCTTCAATGAGGAGGAACCCTGATTGGCAGAGATGTTTATCGGTGGCAAGTGGATTGGCGCTGCGGATGGGCAGACTATCCCGGTGGTTGCGCCAGCTGATGGTGAGGTATTCGCGACGATTCCACGTGGCCAGGCGCATGATGTGGATCTCGCCGTCAAGGCGGCACAGCATGCACTCGATAGTACATGGGGCCGCTGCACTGCCGCTGAGCGTGGGCGGCTGTTGGCGCGCCTCGGCCAGGCAGTGTTGGATCATGCTGAAGAACTGTCCGCAATCGAATCGCGAGATGCTGGCAAACCAATCAGCACGGCCCGCAATGATATCCAAGTATTAGCACGCTACTTTGAATTCTTTGGCGGTGCAGCCGATAAACTGCATGGCCAGGTGATCCCATTCCTCAATGGCTATCAGGTATCGTTATTACGCGAGCCGCTGGGTGTGACAGCCCATATTATTCCGTGGAACTACCCAGCCCAGATGTTTGGCCGAACAGTTGCGCCAGCGCTTGCGATGGGCAATGCAGTGGTGCTGAAACCGGCCGAAGATGCCTGCCTCTCGGTACTACGTGTGGCGCAACTCGCACAGGATGTTGGGTTCCCAGATGGCGCAATCAATATCGTCACTGGTAATGGCGAGGAGGCTGGCGCAGCACTTGCGAGCCACCGCGGGATCAACTTCCTCAGCTTCACTGGCTCAAATGAAGTTGGCGCACTGGTTGGGCAGGCTACTGCACGTAACTTTGTCAAGTGTGTACTGGAACTGGGCGGCAAATCGCCTCAGATCGTCTTTGCCGATGCCGATCTCGAGCGGGCGGTGCCAATCATTATTCGGGCTATTCTTCAGAACGCAGGACAGACATGCACTGCTGGCAGCAGATTACTGGTCGAACGCAAGATCTATGATACCTTCCTGGCGCATGTGAGCGAACAATTCGCGCGAGTACGTGTTGGTACGCCAGAGATGGATCTGGACTGTGGCCCGGTTGTCAACCGCAGCCAGCATTTGCGCGTCAATGGTTATCTCAAACGCGCACAGCAAGCTGGGATCGCCACACTTGCGGTCGGGCAGATCGATCCAGGTGTGCCAGTTGGCGGATACTATGTGACTCCAACCTTATTTGGCGCTGTCCCACGTGATAATCCATTAGCACACGAGGAAGTTTTTGGCCCAGTTCTGGCAGCCATGCCTTTTGAAGATGAAGCAGATGCGATTGCACTGGCGAACGGAACCGACTACGGGCTGCTTGCAGCCATCTGGACGGAGAATGGCGGGCGCCAACAACGTGTCGCCAAGGCATTGCGCTGTGGGCAGGTATTCATCAACTCGTATGGCGCTGGCGGTGGTGTGGAGCTACCATTTGGCGGCGTGAAGAAGAGCGGCCACGGGCGTGAGAAGGGTTTCCTGGCACTGGAAGAGATGAGTGTGACGAAGACGGTTGTGCAGTATCACGGATGATACGTTACAAAGGAGTATCTGATGGCGCAGCTTGCCAATAAAATCGCAATTGTAACTGGCGCTGGTGGTGGTTTTGGCGAAGGCATCGCACAGGCATTCATTGCGGAAGGTGCAAAGGTTGTTCTTGCAGATATCAAGCCAGAGAGCGTGCAGCGTGTTGCGAGTGCACTTGGCGTGAATGCAGCCCCTTTTACATGCGATGTCTCTCATGGGGAGCAGATCCGCGCTTTGGTAGACTTCTGTGTAAGCACCTTTGGCACCCCAGATATTGTTGTCAATAACGCCGGGATCGCTCAGAACAACACTTCGCTACTTAATGTGAATGAGGAAACGTTTGATCGCCTCTTCGCCATAAACGTTAAGTCAATCTTCCATATGGCACAGGTGGTTGTGCCACTCATGCGAGCGCGGCGCAGTGGTGTAATTCTCAATATCGGCTCAACAGCGGCGATTCGCCCACGCCCTGGTTTGGTCTGGTATAACGCAACCAAAGCAGCCGTCAATAACATTTCCAAATCGATGGCACTTGAGCTAGCGCCAGATCAGATTCGCGTCAATGTGATTTGCCCGGTCATGGGCGCAACCGGGCTGCTCGAACAATTCATGGGGATGCCAGATACACCCGAGAACCGCGCGAAGTTTCTGGCAACTATTCCACTTGGGCGATTCTCGCAGCCGCAAGATATCGCCGCCGCCGCAGTCTTTCTCGCCAGCGATGCCGCTGCATTCCTCACCGGCGTGGAGCTACCCGTCGATGGTGGCCGCACGGTGTGAACTTGCAGAACCGCAGAACCGCAGAACCGCAGAACCGCAGAACCGCAGAACCGCAGAATCAACACGAGATTCGCTCAACCATGTTCAGCAGGCCAGCGTCGTACGGGTGAACCTTGTGTTCGCCCGCTTGGAAAGCCAAGATCTATTCCCGGGCTTTCTGAAGGCATTCGTGGAGTGAAGAAACAAACGCGGTAAAGGAGCTACGATCCTTGTCCAAAGAACAAATCCATCCTTTGCGCCTTTGCGTCTTTGCGTTTATTCTTGAAGCGATTTCTACAACATTGACCAACTATTCGATTTAGTGAAAAGAGAGCATTATGGAATATGTTCGTTTCGGCGCAACTGGTCTGAAGGTATCGCGGATCTGCCTAGGATGCATGACCTACGGCATCCCTGAGCGCGGTTCACACCCATGGACGCTACCAGAAGAGCAGAGTCGTCCACTCATCCGCCAGGCACTCGATCTCGGAATTAATTTCTTCGACACCGCGAATAGCTATTCAGATGGCACAAGCGAAGAGATTGTTGGGCGAGCGCTGCGTGACTTCACGAGCCGCGATGAGATCGTCCTGGCTACCAAGGTCTTTGGTCGCTGGGGCGACAAGCCAAACCAGGGCGGGTTATCCCGTAAGGCAATCATGGAGGCGATCGATGCCAGCCTGAAGCGTCTTGGGATGGATTATGTCGACCTCTACCAAATCCACCGTTGGGATTATGAGACGCCAATTGAGGAGACACTTGAGGCGTTACATGATATCGTGAAGGCTGGCAAGGCGCGCTATATTGGCGCTTCTTCAATGTATGCTTGGCAGTTTGCCAAAGCGCTATTTACCGCCGACAAGCATGGCTGGACACGTTTTATCTCAATGCAACCGCACTACAATTTGATCTACCGCGAGGAAGAGCGTGAGATGTTGCCACTCTGCCGCGATCAAAATATTGCGGTGATCCCATGGTCGCCATTGGCACGTGGCCTTTTAACCCGCCGCCCTGCGCCGGATGGTAGCAACACAACTGCGCGCGCCGCAACAGATCTTATCAGCAAAAACCTATACACTCGCGACGATGACCGCATTATGGCGGGGCGTGTCAGCGATATAGCCGAAGCGCGCGGCCTACCAAACGCGCAGGTTGCGTTAGCCTGGGTTCTTTCGCGGCCAGGTATTACGGCACCGATTATTGGCGGACATAAGCCGCAACATCTCAATGATGCTATCGCAGCATTAGAGATTACGCTTTCTGAAGAAGATATTCGCCAGCTTGAATCGCCCTATCAGCCACATCCAGTGTTAGGTTTTTCGTAGATACATAGACGTGATACCAGGCAGGAAAATCGCTCGGCAGCATCCGCCATTGGCAGCCGGTTCTGGTGCGGTAGAAGATGGCATTCAAGACTTCACGGATATCGACAAATACGGTAAAATAGCATACTGGCTGCACTCGCGGGACAATGAGCGTTATGCCGACGAATGGAAAGCATTTCGTTTGTGTCGATAGGGCGTGATCTTGCGATGCGTGAAGAGGAGGATGTGGCTAATGGGATGGGAGGCACTCGAACAGTGGGGTGACGACGTCGCTCGCATCGAACCGCTCGCCGGCGGAGTGGCCAACGACGTGTGGAGTGTGCGCGTCAACGGGCACCTCGCAGTCGCTCGTCGCGGTGTCAGGAGCAACGCTGATCTCGCGTGGGAGACCGAGCTCCTCGTACGCCTCGACCGTGAAGGTCTGACCGTGCCGGTGCCGATCCCGACGACGGACGGACGGCTGTTCGCTGACGGTGTGGTGGTGATGACGTATGTCGAGGGCGAACCGCCCGAGACGGAGGCCGACTGGCGTCGCGTGGCCGACACGCTCCGCCAGTTGCATCGGTTGATGCCGGGGTGGCCGCAGCGCCCCGGCTGGCGATCGTCGACTGACCTCCTGCACGCCGAGACCGGGACGAAGATCGACCTCGGCGCGATGCCGCCTGAGGGCGTTGCTCGATGCCGAGCAGCGTGGACTCGGCTCGTCGGACGTCAAACCTGCGTCGTCCACGGCGACCCTAACCCGCGCAACATCCGCATGACCGCAGATCGGGTCGCGCTGATCGACTGGGACGAGGCGCACGTCGACGTCCCCGACCTCGACCTGGTGATGCCCCACAACGCTGCCGGTCTCGACGACGCGGCGCACGATATCGCCGCGCAAGCGTGGGCCGCATGGGAAGCCGCCGTCTGCTGGGACGACGAGCACTCAGTCAAGCGGCTCGCCGTAGTTCGAGCGGTCTGAGCAGCAGCGGCAGCGAATCCAGAGACCGCGCCTACTGCCGGGGTACTCGCATGACGGTGCTTGTCGCGCCGCTGGCTAACGAATCATTGCAGCTGACAAACGCGCGCACCGTCCCTCGGCATCCACTCCAACCACACCCAACAATGCATGCAGCGGACAGGTAGGTATGCGCGCGTTTTTTGAGCGTTTTCGTGGCTTTGAGTCTTTTCCGTTTCGATGGCGAGTCTCAGCCCTCCTACCTACCACTGACGCGAGCTGTTGTGCCGCTGTGCGCAGCTTTAAGGTGTGCTATAGTTCTACAAAGGTAGTGGTTGTTCACAGATGGCAATTGCCATGTTTGTGTGGTAACGGTTATGAAGCGATGTGATTTATTTATACAGCCTCTATAGCAATGAACCCATAAGAGGAATAGAAGCGATGGTCGATCGAGTAAGCTCGGCAATACGCGACATCCATACCGATGTTATAACCCAACTTGTACGTGAACTGGTGTTACAGGCTAGCCTGGAGGTTCGCGAGGATCACCGGGCGGCGCTATGTCGTGCACTCGATAGCGAAGAATCGGCGCTTGGCTGTGCAGTGCTACGTGGCTTACTCGCCAATGCCGATGTTGCGACACGTGAGCGTATGGCGATCTGCCAGGATACCGGTTATGCAGTGGTATTCTGTGAACTCGGCCAGGATGCGCATCTGGTTGGTGGTAGCTTGCAAACCGCTATTGACGAAGGAGTCCGCCAGGCATGGAGGGCTGGGTACTTGCGGCCATCAATCGTTGCCAGCCCGCTCGATAGGCGCAATACGGGCGACAACACTCCGGCATTTGTCCATGTCGATTTGGTTTCTGGCGACCAATTGCACTTGACGGTGCTGGCGAAGGGCTGCGGCTGCGATAATATGAGCGCACTGACCATGCTGACACCCGCCGATGGACGCGCCGCTGTGATCGACTTCGTTGTTGAGACAATTCGTAAGGCTGGCCCAAAGGCTAGCCCGCCGGTCACAATTGGCGTTGGGCTTGGTGGCACATTTGATCGCGCGGCACTAATCGCCAAGAAAGCCCTTACGCGCACATCCGGGCAGCCCCATCCCGATCCGGAAGTTGCCACACTGGAGCGTGAAATCCTTGATCGAATCAACGACCTTGGCATTGGCCCAGCCGGCTTTGGTGGCCGTGTCACTGCACTGGCCGTACATATCGAAACATCACCTACCCATATCGCCGCATTGCCAGTTGCGGTTAATATCGACTGTCACACCCATCGGGTCGCAGCGGGGGTGTTATGATCGATACCACGACTCAGGGCTTCGACCCATTTGGTGCCGGGAGTTCGATCATTCGGCTTCACACGCCAGTTCTGCTAGAGCAGATTCAATTGTTCCACGCAGGTGATATTGTCGCGCTCTCTGGCACACTATATGTCGCCCGCGATGCTGCACACGCCCGCATGGCCGAAGCCCTTACGGCTGGCAAGTCGCTCCCGTTCAACCCGGAAGGGCAGGTACTGTATTACATGGGGCCAACGCCAGCGCCACCCGGCCGACCAATTGGATCATGTGGCCCGACCACCGCATCACGTATGGATCCCTACACCCCCATGCTGATCGAGCGTGGGCTGCGCGTGATGCTAGGCAAAGGCTATCGATCGGTTGCGGTCAAGGAAAGTATGCTCCGACATGGGTGCGTCTACCTAAGTGCTGTCGAAGGGATGGCAGCACTGCTCGCGCAACAGGTTGTTACATCTGAAGTGATTGCCTACGCAGATCTTGGGCCAGAGGCCGTACTACGGCTAGAGGTCATCGACTTTCCTGCGGTTGTTGTGAATGATCTCTACGGCGGAGATCTCTATATCAGCGGCCCTGCTCAATGGGCTCGTACTAGAGGAACGCCATGATCAATGCCCTGGGTCGCGTTCTACCGGAGATAATCGATCAATACGGTACAACAAGGCCATTTGCAGGTGTTTGGGCAACCCAACCCGATCTGCACCGTCATGCACCAGTAGTTAAGGTTGTCCGCCCAGGAATCAAGAAACTCATGGCAAGTCTAGCGGATGTCTTTCGGCGCATCCCGATCCGTAATGGCATGACACTCTCATTCCACCACCATCTACGTAATGGCGATGGTGTGGTCAATACTGTGCTAGAGGTAGCGGCACACCTGGGCATCCGGGATCTCACAGTGGCTCTAAGCTCGGTGTTCCCTATCCATGCGCCAATGGTTGAGCATATTGTGTCAGGAGTTGTCTCCGCGTTGGATACCACTTATCTTACCGGGCCAGTTGCGGTGGCGGTCTCACATGGGGCGCTGGCGCGGCCTGTGATCATGCGTACGCATGGTGGTCGTGCTCGCGCGATCATCTGTGGTCAACTACACATTGATGTGGCCTTTATCGCGGCTGCCGCTACGGATGATTATGGTAATCTGACCGGGAGAGTCGGGCCAAGCGCATATGGCGCCTTGGGTTACGCAGTTGCCGATGCTGAGCATGCTGATTATGTGATTGCCGTTACCGATCATCTGGTTCCGTATCCTCTGACACCGATCTCGATCCCACAGACCCGTGTCGATTATGTCGTACAGATCCCAAGTATTGGCGACCCAGCTGGGATTGTTTCTGGTAGTACACGCATCACACAAGATCCAGAGCGACTAAGGATGGCGCAACTTGCCGCACAGGTGATCGATGCGGCTGGCCTGCTCCGCGATGGATTCTCATACCAGACTGGTGCAGGTGGCACATCACTGGCGGTAACACAGTTTGTGCGGCGGCTTATGGAGGAACGTGGCGTGGTTGGTAGTTTCGCACTCGGCGGTATTACAAGCGATCTCATTGCAATGCTGGAATGCGGCCTCTTCCACAAGTTGCTCGACGTCCAGGGATTCGATCTAGCGGCAGTGCGTTCAATCGCCACTAATCCCAACCATCAGGAGATCAGCGCCGACATGTACGCAAATCCCTTTAACTTGGGCTGCGTGGTGAACCGACTCGACTGCGTTATTCTGGGTGCGACGGAGATCGATATTGACTTCAATGTCAATGTGACAACTGGCTCGGATGGTATCATTCGCGGCGGATCGGGTGGCCATAGTGATGCGGCCGCTGGCGCGAAACTGGCGATTGTTGTCGCAACCACCCGACGCGGGATGTTACCAATTGTTGTCGATCAGGTTGTGACTGCCACAACACCAGGCGAGTCAATCGATGCCTTAGTGACAGAACAGGGTATCGCTGTAAACCCGCGCCGCGCCGACCTGACCGACCGACTGTGCGCCGCAGGCCTGCCAATCCGGGATATTGCAGAGCTACGGGCTGCGGCCTATTCCGCTGATCGCCCACAACGCTTGCATACACAGGATCGGGCCGTTGCTATAGTAGAATACCGTGATGGAACACTGATTGATGTAGTGCGACAGGTGGCAACGTATGACTGAAAGCATAATTGCCCCAATCTATAACAGCATGCAGACGAGAAAGGGGACAGGCATGGCAAAGAAACGAAAACCTCAACGTCATGTGCGCGCCGGTCTACCAGTGCCAAAGCTACCGCCAGCAATAAATCCACGGCTTACCGAAACCATCCTGGAGGTCGTTGATACGCAACTCCAGGATGGAACACCGCCTGAAACAAGGCAAACCTTTGAACGGCTGGTGCAGAGCGGTTACACTCCCGAAGGGGCACGGCAACTCCTTGCACATGTGGTTGTGGCCGAAATATTTACGGTCATGGCGAGCGGCGAGCCATACAATCAGGAGCGCTTTATTGCCGCACTGCATCGATTGCCATCAGTACCAATTGGTAGCTAGAAGCATGAAGGAGTTCCGCATGTCGAATGAAGAGCCACTACGCCAAGCCCTGATTGCTCAGCTTGGGCGCTTCCCTGAACGAGTTGCACCGGCAATTTCCCTGGGAGCCATAACCGATTGTGGCGATTATACCCGCACATTGATCAGCTATGATGTCGAGCCAGATGAGCGGATCAGCGCATGGCTACTGCGCCCAATGAGTCGATCGGATGCAAAGCTCCCAGGTATCCTGGCAATTCACCAGCATGCTGGAGAGTACGATCTGGGCAAATCGGAGCCAGCTGGCCTCAGCGCCAATGCCATGTATCACTATGGGCACGATCTCTGCCAGCGCGGCTATGTGGTGCTATGCCCCGACCAATTGTGTTTTGAGGATCGCCGCCCATCGGAAGAGCAGCGCGCCAAGAACGGTGTGCTGCAGGATGGCCAGTATGAGCGTTTCGAGTTCACCCGGCGGATCGCAACTGGTACATGTTTACAAACCAAATACCTACACGATCTGGTCTGCGCTCTCTCTCTACTCGCCGGGCTACCAGAGGTCGATGAAACCCGCCTGGGTGCGATTGGGCATTCGCTTGGCGGGCAGGAGGCACTCTGGCTGGCGTGGTACGATCCGCGTGTGCGCGCTGCCGTGTCGTCGTGTGGATTTGGCCTCATCCATACAATTCTGCGCGACGTAATCAACCACAACTTTGCACTCTATATCCCAGGGATGTTGGAACTATGCGACACGGATACCCTCGTCGCTGGCATTGCACCACGCGCGTTTATGCTCACTGCTGGTGAGTACGATGATATTTTTCCAATCGATGGTGTACGCCAGATCGTGGAACATGCCAAGGCCGCGTATCAGAATGCAGGAGTGTCAGAGCGCTTTCAATCGATCATCTTTCCAGCAGGCCATTCGCTGCCCGATGAGATCAAAACTGAGGTGTATCAGTTTCTCGATCACTGGCTAGAGAATGATAAGGGATGATAGCTTCAGCAGCGCAACATCTACGCTTCAGCGTACTAGCGATGGTTACGGTTATATGCTAGATGCAACACGCCAGTATGAAAGGTACCGCCAATGACGACTTCTGAGCCAACACGTTTCGAACAGCTCCAACAGCGCTATCGTGCGAATGACCTGCCATGGGATCGAAACCTACCGCCACCCGAAATCATTGCGCTAGCCCAGCACCTTCCACCTGGGCGGGTACTCGACCTAGGCTGCGGTACGGCGCGGGCGAGTATCTTCCTGGCGGCGCGTGGTTGGTACGCCGACGCGATCGACTTTGTGCCCGAGGCGATTACGTTGGCCGAGGAGCAGGTGCGTATCACAGGAGTAACTGAGCAGGTGCGGCTACATGTCGGATCGGTCACTAACCTGGATTTCCTGGTGGAGCCGTATGATCTAGCGATCGATGTTGGCTGTATGCATGGGTTTGAAGGCGATGATCTCCGTGCCTATGGGGCGGAAGTGGCGCGGCTTGTACGTCCAAATGGACTCTATCTTCTATTCGCCCATGTGCGCACGCCAGACAGTGAGCGAATGATTGGTGTTGAGGAAGGAGCAATCGAGGATCTGTTCGATAGCACCTTCGTGTTTGAGTCGGTCGAGCGTGGTATCACAGCTGTTGGTGAGCTCCGTCCAGCCTCAGCCTGGTATTTGCTACGACGGCGTGCATAGATGAAAGCTGCACACTGGACTTCCAGTAGCCGTGCGCTATACTGTGGGTAAAATACACTGTAGTGGATTCCTTTCAAGTAACATGTTTCCATGATAGACACACATCCAATCTCACCAATTCGACTCTCCGAGCTCATGGTTGCGCTTTCGATCGCGACTGACCTTGGCATGGGGCAGCCGATCACATTCGCCAGCCAGTCGTGTATGCTTGCCCTGCGGTTGGCAGAACGACTCGGCTTTGGGCCAGATAATCTGCGCGCCACCTATTACCAGGCACTGCTGCGTTATATCGGCTGTAACGCCGAGACACGTATGCTCGCTGCGATCTTTGGCGACGAATTGGCAATGCGCCGCGATATTATTCACCAGGATCCAACCGACCCAAACTATTTGGTGATGCTGGCACGCTTTATCCAGGCTGCCAATGCGGGCAAATCGCCACTGCGCGTTGCCTATGCAGTTGTGAGCGGGATGGCAGAAGCAAGCCGCGAGACTGGCGAGTTCTTCGCTGGGCATTGTGAGGTAGCACACCGCTTAGCAACACGGCTTGGCCTTGCTCCACCGATCGCCGAGGCGCTACGCCAAGTCTATGCACGCTGGGATGGCAGGGGTATCCCGGCGCTGAAAGGCGAGGCGGTTGCACCGAGTATGTTGGTCGTTTCACTCGCCCAAGATGCGCTCTATAGCTACCAATTAGGCGGGTTGGCCGCTGCTACCGATCTTGTACGGCGGCGCAGCGGAACACTCTACGCCCCTGAGCATTGCGAAGTCTTCGCAGCACACGCCCATAGCCTCCTGCCCGAACTGGAGGCTGACTTCTCGTGGGATACGCTAGTTGCAGTCGAGCCAGGGCGGCCGCTATTCTTGCACGAGGATGCACTCGTAACAGCCTGTGAAGCGATTGCCGATTTCGCCGACATCAAATCGCCCTATACGCTTGGGCACTCAACTGGCGTTGCCCGCATTGCGACGCGAGCTGCACAACTGGCTGGTATGCCAGACGGCGATGTGCAGATTCTACGTGCAGCTGCGCTACTACACGACATTGGTCGAGTGGGTGTCTCTGCTGGGATCTGGGTTAAACCTGGCCCACTGAACGAACGTGAGTGGGAACAAGTGCGATTACATCCCTACTACAGCGAGCGAATCCTGGCGCGTCCACGCGCGCTTAGCCAGCTCGGCGCAATTGCTGGGCTCCACCATGAGCGCCTCGACGGCAGCGGCTACCACCGCGGCACAACCAGCGTGGCATTGCCGCCACTCGCACGCCTTCTAGCGGTGGCCGATGTCTATCAGGCCCTCACCGAAGAGCGACCGCATCGCGCGGCTCATAGCCCCGATCAAGCTAGCGAACTGATCATGCGCCAGGCGCGCCAGGGCCTACTCGATAGTGACTCAGCTGCGCATGTGCTTGCCGCAGCTGGCCAACGCCAACCAACACGACGGCGTGAACTCGTGGCTGGGCTAAGTGAACGTGAACTTGAGGTGTTGCGTCTGCTTGCACGTGGCCTCTCCATGCGCCAGATTGCCGAACGCCTGGTCATTGCCCCCAAGACAGTTGATAATCATACGCAACGCATCTACGCCAAGATTAACGTCACCACCCGCGCTGGCGCAACGCTCTTCGCCATGGAGCATCAACTGCTCATACCTGAGGCAGAATAGTTTCCACTCACGCGAGCAATCCCTCAAAAGAAAACAGCCCAACAGATTAGGGAGAACTCCCTATGCAGGCAGATGCTTCAAAAGGTACGATAGTGTTGTTCATTCGAACTGCAGACATACAACAAGGAGCACCACAATGTCAATCGAAACCAACCGCAACATCGTTCGCCGCTGGGTTGAGGAGGGCTGGAACGGGCGCAACCTCGATCTGATTGATGAATTGTATGATCGTAGTGTTGTTCAGCATGATCCCAATAGCCCAATCGCAGTAACCAACACTGCCGAGATGCGCATGTATATCGGCGGGTTCCAAAACGCATTCTCAGATCTACACTTCACGACTGAAGATCTGCTGGCCGAGGGCGATAAAGTACTCTGGCGCTTTACATCACACGGCACCCATACCGGCGCACTCATGGGCATCCCGCCAACCGGGAATAAACTCACCGTGGTTGGCATGGCGCTCTTCCGGCTGGCGAACAACAAGATCGTTGAAGTGTGGGTCAATATTGATGCGTTGGGCATGCTGCAAGGACTAGGAGTGATACCAGCAATGGCATAAGCAAGCGACATTTAGAGCTTCCGTATCTATATTTCACCACAGAGGCACAGAGATCACAGAGGTGGGTAGTTACAGCCTCTGTGATCTCTGTGCCTCTGTGGTAATAGCTCTCATTGGTGTTATGTCAACTTCACCGTTTTGCCCTCACGCGCAGATAGGCGTGCCGCATCGAGAATCTTGGCGACACTCAGGGCATTCTCCAATGACCACAAGTTCCCTGGCTCGATGATTTCCGTACCACGTACAACCGCAACCAGATAGCTGAATGGATCACGCACATGATCAGGGGCAGGATCAAGGTTCAGGGTTTTCTCGGCCTTATCCGCACGCATCCGCATCCGCATCGTCTGGTCATTTACTGCCATCAGATAGCCATTCTTTCCATAAATCTCAATATCCTTGCGCCCGACCGGCCAGTTCCACGAACCCTGGATGATTGCCTGGGTATGTGGGTAGGTCAGGATAATGGTCGCATCATCATCCACCCGCGGGTAGACCTCCGGTTTCAACGTTTGGAGTACTGCGGTCATTGTAAGCGGCTCGACACCACCCATGAGCCATGTCATTCGGTTAGGCCAACGATGCGTTAGCCGCGTGCTGGCTCAGCCATCTCCTGGCGTTTCTGGCGGCTTAGCTCGGCCAAATGCCCATCATTGGCCCGCACCTGTTCCAGATGCACCATGCGCTCTTTGTTCGCTGTCACGACGATGGTCTCAGCATACGCACGCTCGATCCAAAAACGCGCCGCACCGCTAATATAATTCTGCAGATGTTCGAGTTTCTCTGCGGGGTAGCGTTCGCAAATATTCATCGTGAACATTCGCCGCCGCTGGGAGCCGCCCCACGCCGAGTGTTTCAGGTCGTGATTGAAGATCAGTACATCACCAGGGTTCGTTTCAAGCGCAATGGCAGGAACTTGGCTGCCTGGAATACCCCATAGATCCTCACTATTGCGAACCTGACGCTCCAGCTGATCGGGCCAGGGTTCACCAACCCGATGGCTACCAGGGATCACACGTAATGCACCCGTATCGTGCGTGAGTGGATCGAGATAGAATGCGATCTTGACATGGCGTGGGCCACCGCGCCCACCATACCCATCAGAATGCCAGCGTGTGTCACCAGTGTAGTAGTTTCCGTCGCTCCCCATATAATTAAAATCCTCACCACAGACACTAGCGGCAATATCATGGATGCGCGGGTCATCCAGCAGGCCTGCCAGATATGGGCGCTGATCCAAAAACTGGACAATACACGAACGAGCTGTGCCATCGTGTGTCTTGCCATTATGACCATAGCCATGCGCCTCCCAGACCGCCTCAAATTCGGCAATCACCTTGTGGATTGAGTCTGCCAGTAATCCAGGGAATGCCATAAAGCCAAAGGTATCGAAAAACGCCAGCTGCTGTTCTGTTAAGCGAGTGGAGCTCATACATCCCCCTCTAGTTTGTCATGACATATAAGGGCATAATTCAGTGCGTACTGAATATTTGCAAATGTTAGCCATTGAACAACCTCTAATCACTTTGTGGTTCGCTTTTATAGCGCTGATAATAGCACAGAGTGACTATGATTGGAGTGACTCGCAGACTGTAATACCATCAGGTTGTAGCACGTTTGTAACAGAGAGGTCGGGATCGGGCAGGGCCATCGGTACAGCCTTCGGTGGCTCCCGTCAGACGTTGCAGGCCATCGTAGGCATAAGCGATGCTGCGCGTGGCGCTGCTCAGTTGAGTGACGAGGAGGTCGTCGAAACGTGTGATGAGCGGCAGGTTAGTCACACCCGTTCCAGTGAAGACGCGCACCCCCACATTCCCGGCGGCTTGGAGGATTGCGGGATTCAGTGTGTCGAGTTCATTCACCAACCACATGCTCGGTTCGGCGGCATTCGCGTCTTCACATTGCCGTGGCCAGCCAGCCGTAGTATAACGGGCGGCATCACACCGGAATCAGTCTATCGCACACCGTCTTGCCTCTGCACGTTGTCGTACCTTTGCGTTTCCGTTCGCTGGGTGTGCAATAGTTTTGATCACACCCATCCAAAAACGGGGCGTTTGCCATGTTCACCATCGTCATGCTATACTAGCGATGCGAAAGTACTACAAAAGCGCTATATCAAAGGAACAAGATCGCTATGCATATCAATACCGCTTTCAGCCGTCCACTGGAAGAATATCGTCATATGGTTTACGAAACACGCGATGAATTCGCAACCCGGCTGGGCATCTCGGCACAGACGTATCGCAAGATTATGCGCGGTGGCGATATTGAAATGCCACTCAAACGCCAAATCGCCGACATGTTAGGGCTGCCAACACCTGCCTTAATTGCTGAGTTTGGCCTGCATCCTTCCGCAGCAACATTGGCAGCCTATGACGCGGATATCTATGCGGCAAACACCGCCCACATGTGGCAACAATTCGATCTCGAAACAGGTACCTTCAGCAACGATCCTGCATTCGCACTTGCCACCGAGGAAGGTGCATGACACCAACCTTTGTTTTTACCCCACGCGCACAGCGCCAATGGGACAGCCTTGCTCCGGCTGAACAAGAAGCGGCTCGCCGGTTGCTCCGCGCCGTGCAGCTATCACCACAGGTTGGTGCGGTGGTGGATCGCACACCGGAACAACGTCCGATTCGCCGAATCAGCGGCCCACGTATTCATATCTTCTATGTTTGGACTCAGGTACAGGGCCGGATTGCCGTGATCGACATCCTTGATATCGAGTGGCAACCAACTGACCCAGATACGACTGATGCGGCACGCTAAACATCTCAGCGGCGAGCGCGACTGTTTCGTCCGCTTGTGCGTATCAGCATTCGCCGCATTGTACCACCGCGCCCGTAGGTAGACGTTGCCGCCCTGCTGGAGCTCGCCGGTAAAGCCAAAGCTGCCCACCGCGCCGCTCTGTGCTGGCTAGCAAATGCCTACCGCACACTCGTCACCAATGCTGCCATCGTGCGCGCATGGTCGAGATATCATTCGAGGCTATCTGAGCGGTTTTGTTGGTTCTTCAATTCGAGCAATCGCGGAACCAGTGTCTCAATCATGAGTTCATTGACTACCTTGGTAGTCATGCTATCTAATAGCATCGATATTCTATCCAGAAATTCAGCAGCTTCAGGGCACACCACGAGCGCCGCTGTCTGCGACGATCGTACCCAGGTCACGTGCTGCTTCAACTGCATGACAATCATGCCAGCCGCCTCATCAAGCGGCTCACTTCGAACATAGTCTCGTAACTGCTGCTGATCCATAATTGCTCCTTTACCAGTCAGAGATATAAACTTCAAGCGGCGCTGAGGGCCAGAAATGTTGTGAAGTATCGCGACTTAACAGAATATCAACCTTACCTCCGGGCTTCACGTAACGAGCAACCGCGGTCTCAATATGGGTCAGTGGTTCTGGTGCCACACTGACGACAATATCAGCCATATGCTGAAGGCCGGGATATGCATTGTAATCTGCCTCTATCCCTTCTATTTGATCCGCCAACGCCGTCGCTCTCGGCGCTACGGCGATGTCACGTGCATCGCCCGCAGCGCCTCGTCGATTGCCTGATCCAATGACAGCGTACACCCAACGGCCCAGGCTGCCTGAAACGATTCCTCACCCAGGGTATCTCTACACATGATCATCGCCTGGTCTTGCAACCGTTTCCAATGCGGTTCCACATCGTAATGATAGGTGGCCACAAAATCGTGTAGCGTCATGCATGCCAAAATATGCACTGCCGCCACGAATGCACTACCTGCCACTGCTATATGCGCAACACCAATTGCAATCGAACTAAGCAATATTGCA
>JANLSE010000027.1:0-2593 GCA_031362265.1 Roseiflexaceae bacterium | reverse complement strand
AGCGTTACAATGCTACTGTTGCAGCACGGAAGGATCTGGTGACGACGATTGTGCCAGTGTTGCGTGCGGAAGGAATGGATGGGCTGACGATCTCGATCAAGCAGTGATCGAATGAATTGCAGGTGTTGCTTAATGCTGGAGTGCAACGTTCGGTTGAGGCAGCCAGCGCTAATTGTGAAATTGCTCAGTTGATTGCTGCACGGCTTGGGCTGAGTGCAGGCGTGATTCAGGCGCTTGGCGATGTGCTTGAGCGCTGGGATGGTGGCGGAGTGCCTGGCAGGGCGAGTGATGAGCAAATCGCACTGTCAGCACGAATGGCTGTGCTTGTGCTGGATGTTGAGCTGTTTCGCTTCAGGGATGACAAAATCGCCGAGTTCTGGCGCTTCGACGCAGATATCGCTCTGCTGGCGCAGTTGGGTATGCTGCCAATGATGCAGGCGGCATAACACCAGTGCTTGAGTTCAGGTTCACTTTAGGCAAAGCTACAACAGCGCAAGGAAACAAGAAACGATCGTATCTTGCGTCCTTGCGCCGTTACATCAGCTAGATCACATCAACTAGTTCGTGTTACTCAATCGTGAGCGTGCCCTTCATGCCACCTTTATAGTGCTCGGGGAATGTACACAGAAATGTATAGGTGCCTGAAGCGGGTGCATCAAATGTGATTGTATTACTTTGCTCACCCTCGATCAGCGAGGTGTGCGCAATGATGCCTGGATCATCTTCCTGCAGCCAGTCTTTGTCGTCACCAGCAGCGATAGCGTTGGCAATCACGCTTTCTTCCTGACCAGCCTTCACCAATACCCAGCTATGTCCAATTTCATCTTTCGAGTTGGTCTTGTTGCTGAACTTCAGCTTAATCTTAGAACCTGCCGGAGCCTTGAGGGTTGTTGGATCATACATGAATTCAGTAGCCCCGGATGCCGTACCGATCTCAAGCGTCACACGACCTGCCGCAGTAGGCTGGGTTGGTTTTGCATCAATACTGGCTGTCGTAGGTTGCGTTGGCTCGTCTATAGGGCTGGCCAGAGTAGGGACGGCTTGGCTTGGCGCAACAACTGTCGGATTAGGCGGCGTAGTGGGCTGGGATGGCTCAGTTCCACCACAGGCGACCAACGCAACTGTGCTAAGAATCAGGCCACCCAATAGCAACCCGTGTCGAGCTTTCATGTGAACCATGTTGCGTATCATAATAGTGAGTGCTCCTTGCACTACTCAGTGGTTAGTGTATTGCTTATGGTTCCGGCTCGACGCCCACGCCGACGTATGAATAGTGTGCCAGCTGTCAATGCGATCGGTATTCCGATTGCAACCGGCAATACACCGCCAGGGTTGGAACTAGCTAGTGCCTGCACGATGACATGAATGCCCATACTGGATGTCGTCTGGGTAGTGGTATCTGGGCTATCTGGGGTGGGAACGATCGTCATATACACCATGAAATTGCCTTCTAGAATCCCATGGACGAGCCAGGATTGTTCGGCAGATTCGCCTGGCCCAAGTGGATCGACCTCTTGGGAGCGCTCGGGCGACCAGTCTTCCGGGTCGACCGGATCGCCAGATCCAATCTTAATAATATTCATCGAGACATGCAGGGGCGGTGACTCTTCCGTGCCGTTATTGGTCACGACCGTATTGAACTCAATTTTGTCGCCTGCTCGGATCGTTTTATGATCCAGATCAACCGATATTTGTAATGGCTGATCGGCAGCGCTGCGTGGTGCTGCGTGAAGTGTCAGAGCTGAGCCCAGTGAGATCATTAGGCCGACAACCAGTAGTATGGTTGCTGCCTGAACCTGGCGCCGCCGTAGGAAGAGGCGCGGTGTACCGCCTTCGAGGCGCATACGTGGCGCAGCATACAAGAATAGGAGCCCAAGCACGACGACAGCAGACAGAAGCGCTGCCATCGCATACGATGCCCTTTCCTCCACAGATCGATTATTCACCAGAACTTTCTCAAGGAATTCGCTTGTACCTTGCATCGGGTTCAATTGCTGAATAAGGTATCCCAAATCACCCTTCTGAACCGAGCCAGGCCAGAGCGTTGGAATCAGAAGCAGAACATACACAAGCAGGCTCACAAACAAGCTGATGCGATTTGAGTTCGTCCACATACTCACGAGCATACCAAAGCCAGTAAAGGCTACTGCCAAAAGGCTCCCCATAACGGTGCCTAACAGCAATGCGAGGCCCAGGATTTCATCACCATGGGATAATACCGCCATGTAGGGGATCGAGAGGGCTAGCGCTACAGGCCATGGCGAGAGCGCGGCCAGGAACTTGCCCACCACAAGCTGGCGGCGGCTTGTCGGCGTGAGTAGGAGCGTTTCAAAGGTTGCTCGTTCGCGCTCACCACTGATACTATCCGCGCCAATGATCAAGCCGATGAAGAGTCCGAACGAGATTGTCGATTGGAGTGTGATAAACACGATCTCTGCTGGGGGAATCGTGCTTAATTGGCTCTCCAGTTCGCGTAGGACTGATGTGATTGACATCAGGATGCTGAACATAATCAGAAGCATCAACACCCGGCCTCCAACCCACAGCTCAGCAAGTTCCCACTTAAACACGAGCCACCACACTGGCGTTCCCG
>JANLSE010000011.1:0-5185 GCA_031362265.1 Roseiflexaceae bacterium | reverse complement strand
CATACAGTGTGCGTAACGAGGGTGGGAACCATGTTTGCTCGTGCTCCCACAGATCATCCCACGCCCGGCGTCGCCGCGCAACCTCGGTCGCGATCTGTTCCACACTATTACACCACTCACCGATTTGGGCAACACCAGTGCCAAGGTGTGGGTTTTGCCACCAAAAGGCATGAAAGCGTGCCAAGATATCGATCACCTGTTGCATATGTTCACGCGAAGGGATATTGGTGCTGGAATCGAAATGCTGGTCGCGGGTTATCGGCAACATATGGCTTCCCGAGAGATCTTGCAACAAGATATGCGAGTCACCGGTATCTGGATTCCAGGCTGCATCAAAACAGGGCACAATCACAGCCGGATGCTTGGGTAGTTGGGCCACCATTTGATAAAATTGCGCTTCGCGTATCCCAGCTGGGCGCGCCCATGCCACTTGCAGATTGCGCTTAAGCAAAAAGTGTCGCGGCACAGTGGCAGGAGCATCTTCTGAGAATGTGACAGTGAGATGGTCAGTCGCAGAATTAAATGCCGAACTCGGTCGTACAGCAATCTCAAGAACCTGGCCCCGTGCAAGAAGCGGTTTTTGCTGTAATACGCTGGTTAACCATTCTGGTGTGACTTGCTCCAGTGCAGAAATCACCCGCTGCATAGGCCACCTGCTTTCGTATCAATAAGCCTACAAATAGACCTACAAACCGGAAATTGGGCAACAAAAAGGAAGGGCGTTTAGCCCTTCCCAATGCGTGGAGCTGACGGTCGGACTCGAACCGACGACCACCTGTTTACAAAACAGGAGCTCTACCAACTGAGCTACGTCAGCAACGCGGCTATTTTAGCATGTAGTGGGATACATTGTCAATGCTGCATGGGGCGGATTTACAGCCCCAATGCCCAGACAATCCTTGTACTTGGTTTGGCCGAACCCCCAATTGGCTCAATCGTAACCATAGCATCAGTATAATTATCGATTGGCGCCGGAGCGGCTGCGATTATCTCAGCATGGCCCGTTTGTGGGTCGAACGTACCAAGCGAAACCTGTGTATCGCCCGCAGCAACCCACAATTGGTACGTATGGCCATGTGGTGCAGGTGGCAATTGCTCGATTACTAAGCCAACATGTGAATCACCCTTGCGAATATAGAGGGTGGCCTTGGCGCCCGGCACATAATTTGTAGCAGTAAACGTATATGCAATCGTGCCGGGAGTATTCACGAGTATATTCAAATCTAGCTGTGGTGTGCGCATCAGAACGGTTGGTGGGAAGAATGTTGCGACTTTCAAGTCATGTTGATTCAGTGAATACAGAAAATACGCCGCAACCAGCACAATCACGAAGGCGCTGCCGATTGCCAGACTACCCTTTACACGCTGCATCAACGTAAACTGGGCGAGAGCGGGGGCCGAACTGTGGATCCGTGCCATCAAGCGGCGTTTCACATGTGGGCTGAGTGTGAAATTAGCATCAATGGATGTTGAAGCGGGTAATTGCTCACGAAGGAGTTGCGCCTGAGCTTGGCAGCTTGCACAACTCAACAGGTGTTCGGAGATCGACTTGGCCGATTCGGTGTCGAGCAGATCATATACATACCATGGAAGCAATTCGGTTGGATGTTGATTGGTCATAATTCTCGGCTTTATTGCTCTTCGGTATCGGTTGATAGTACGTATCAGCAACAGATATGGATGGCGAGAACAGCTGCACGTGCACGAATCTCATGTATATTGCGCACTGCAGCGCATAATCCACGATCAGCAATACGTGGTACGATAGCATTGGCATGGACTGAAGTGAAAGGATATCATATGAGCGCCTATCGGGCAGCAGAGAATCGCTACACTGCTATGGAGTATCGCCGAACTGGCCGCAGCGGGCTGAAACTCCCTGCAATTTCGCTTGGGCTTTGGCATAATTTTGGTGGCGTCGATGTCTACGAAACCTCACGCGCAATGTGCCTACGTGCATTTGATCTTGGGATCACGCATTTCGACCTCGCGAATAATTATGGCCCGCCCGCAGGTTCAGCGGAAGAGACTTTTGGGCAGATTCTAGCGCAGGATTTACGCCCGTATCGCGACGAATTAATTATCTCATCGAAGGCAGGCTATTATATGTGGCCGGGGCCATATGGCGAATGGGGCTCACGCAAATACCTTATCTCAAGCCTGGATCAGAGCCTGAAGCGCATGGGCCTAGAGTATGTCGATATCTTCTATAGCCATCGCCCAGATCCCGAAACGCCACTCGAAGAGACTATGGGAGCGCTCGATTCGATTGTGCGCAGCGGCAAAGCGATCTATGTTGGCATTTCGAGCTATTCGCCGAGCCAAACCCGCGAGGCAGCTGCGATCCTAAAGCGACTCGGAACCCCATGTGTGATCCATCAGCCAAGCTACAACATGTTCAACCGCTGGGTCGAAGATGGCCTGTTAGATGCCCTTAAAGACGAAACCATGGGTTGTATCTCATTCTCACCACTCGCTCAGGGCCTGCTCACAAATCGCTACTTAGGTGGCATCCCCGGCGACTCTCGTGCGGCCAAGCCACATGGCTTCCTCAAGGCCGAAGGTGTCACCGAGGAGCGGATCGCGAAAGTGCGCAAGCTGAGTGCAATTGCCGAACGCCGCAGCCAGAGTATGGTGCAACTGGCATTGGCCTGGGTTCTTCGCCATCCTGGCATGACATCGGCACTGATTGGCGCAAGCAAGGTTTCCCAGATCGAGGAGGCAGTTGGCACGCTGGCAAATGTCGCACTAAGTGCGGCCGAGACCACAGAAATCGATGCAATTCTAAAGGGATAGCGCGATTCGGGTTAGCACAGGGCGCATGAACACATGATTTGTGCGCCTTGCATGCTTAGCGTGAATGCTGTACCACTATTGATGAAGAAGCACGAATAAGGCAAAGACGCGAGAGTTTTACACCACAGCGGGTACCCTTTGGGTGCAGAGACACAGAGAATAATGAGCTATAGCTGTCCGACCTGATTCGTAAAACAAAATGCCCTCTCTTCTGTAGAAACGCTTGGTTCTTGGCAGGCGAACACAAGGTTCGCCCATACGATGCTGGGTATGGTCTAGCGGTTGGCCCAGAGCTCACCCCGTTCTGCGGTTCTTGTTCTCTTGTTCTCTTGTTCTTGGTTCTTGGTTCTGCGGTTCTGCGTTACCAGAAAGGTCATTCTCATGCATCAGTTGCTCAGTCCTGCGAAGGCACTGCGGACACTACGAAAGACACCAACTATTCTGAAGGCGATTCTAGGGAATACGACCCAGGAACAGACTCGCGCTATTCGTGATGGCCAGGATGGCTGGAGTATCTTGGAGATTATGTGCCACCTCCACGATATCGAAATCCTCTTTATGGGGCGGGTGCGTGATCTTCTGAATACCCCAAACCCAACCTTTGCCGTGGTTTCAAATGAGGAATTGATGGAGCGTGGCAACTACCAAGCACGAGATCTTCATGCCACCTTGGCGGCGTATACCACGTTGCGCCAGGAATTTATTGGCATTCTCGAATCGATCAATGATGAACAGTGGTCGTTGGCCGGGTTACACCCAAGCCAGGGGCCAGCAACGCTCCTCGATGTCGCTGTCAACACTGGGCTGCATGATGTTGATCACATTGAACAGATTGCTCGCTGCTTGGGGCGTGGTCTGTGAGCGTACCAATACGCGCTCGTTAGAATCGGACCATAGCCTAGCTCTCTTCTGTGATCATCATACTCCGCCCTAGAGCACTCAGTGACAGCACACGATATTCATGGCGCTCGTCGCGAGTGATTTGGCCAGTTTCCACCATACGCTCAATCAACTGTTCAATGCCAGTTAGTGGCAGATGGCTAAGCGCAGCGAACTCAGGGCAGCGATCTGCTTCTACCGGGCTGCTTGCCGAGCCTTTGAGGACTTTGGCAAGCCCGCCGCGCCCCATGGCAAATGGCAGGTTCGCCAGACCATCCAGCACACGCTGTTCATCACTACGCAAATCGGCATGGTTGCGTTGTGTAAGTGGTTGGGGCACGATACGCGGCTTGGCCCTGAATACGACTGTACTATCGACAGGTGCGCAGATATCGCATACGCTGCGACAGGCTGCCAGGCGTTGGCCGAAATGTGAGGCGATTGTGCGATGCCGACATTGTGCGGAACGTGCATAAGCTGCAATCGCCTCCACACGCTGATCCTGGCGTTGCTGATAATCGGCCAGCAGTTGATCGATTCGTTCACCCACATCCGCTGGCGGTGGCAGCAATTCTAACAACGCATCGCGGCCCATGCCCTGGTAATGCAACCAACCAGCATCTTGCCATTCAAGCAGATACGACTCGAGATATGAGGGTTCAATTGCCGCTAATGCAGCTAATTCAAGCAGTTTCAACTCACTTGGCGTATCTACCACAAGCCCGGCGAGCGTGGCGATCTGCTGGCAGGCCGCATGTGGAACCCCAGCCGCGCGTATGGTAAGGGTTGCGCTGCGAGGCAGATCAAAATGGCGGCGCAAGAGCCCAACCTGTTCTAGCATACTCAATCCAACACGTGTGAAGGTTTCATCTGGAACCTGAACCATACGCTGGAGATCATCGAGATTTAGGATCGTATAGCGGCCATCGATAGCTCGCTTGATCACACGATAGAGCTCACGTAATTGATCTCGGGTGATCGCCTGTTCATTCAACCACTGTGTCATTCGCGCTTTATCGGATGCAGCATACAGCATGATGCAGCGCGCTAACCCACCATCGCGGCCAGCTCGACCAGCCTCCTGGTAATAGGCTTCAACCGATTGTGGCAGATTGTAGTGAATAATCGCGCGAATGTCGGCCTTGTCGATCCCCATACCAAATGCAATTGTCGCGATCAGCACACGCGTCTGGCCACGCATAAAACGCTCCTGCGTATCACTGCGATCGGCCACCTGCGCATGATAATGATCGGCAACAACGCCAGCGCGCCGCAACAGTTGTGCCAATTCCTCACATGTTTGGCGCGCTCGTGCATACACAATAATTGGGCCATCGATCTGTTTGCAGAGCGCAACAAGCAATTGCTGTTTTTCTTCATTGTTACCAGCTCGTGCAACTTGAAAGTGGAGGTTTGGCCTGAATACCGAGGCGCTAACGAGATCAACAGCGCCAAGGGTAGTCTGGATCTCGGCCTGTGTCTCATGTGAGGCCGTTGCGGTAAGCGCCAG
>JANLSE010000730.1:0-2841 GCA_031362265.1 Roseiflexaceae bacterium | reverse complement strand
GAGGCGTATGCGCGTGTTCTAGAGCAAATCGAGTGTATACCATTAGTGTTGGCTGGCCGCAAGGGCTGGTTGTACGAGGAGATTTTTCACGTGATTGAGCGGTTCGGTCTCCAGTCGCAGATTCGCATACTCGACTATGTTGATGACAAGGCGCTTCCATCGTTGTATAATCTCGCTTGGGCTTTTGTATACCCTTCGATTTACGAAGGGTTTGGTTTCCCTGCATTGGAAGCATTAGCTTGTGGCACTCCAGTGCTAACTGCGGATAATTCGAGTCTCCCTGAGGTTGTCGGCTCAACAGCGGTCATCGTTCATGCCAATGATATTGGTTCGATTATGACTGGGCTGGTGCAGGTTGTGAATGACATAAGCCTGCGCGATCGTTTGCGGGCAGATGGGCCACTGCGCGCACAGCAGTTTACATGGGAGCAAGCGGCTGATCAAGTGTTGGAGCTTTATTCGACATTAGCTACCAAGCCAGCCGCCACGTGAGGAGAATATAGAACACATGGCACAGCATCGTGAACTCGCACCCGACGAACTCGCCGATCCGCTTGATGGGCCGAGCATGGCGCTGGCGCGGACATTCTCAATCATCTTTAGCCCGCCGTTTGTTGCAATTGCGACCTATTTGTTTGTGGCGTTTGCTGAGCCACAACTACTGTTGATAGGCCTTGGGTGGGCGTTGTTGACGATTGTGATTCAGATGGTGCCAGGGACCCTTCTTTATATCTATCGAAGAAGGAGCGGCCAATATCGGGATGCGGATGTCTCGCGCCGACAGGATCGTAATGAACTATATGTGATTGGCGCTTTGGCAGTCCTGCTGTCGGTTGTCGTGCTGAATGTACTAGGCGCGCCGCGACCCGTGCAAGCACTCGCAATTGGTACGCTGGCGCTCGGTATTTTATGTGGCGTGATTAACCTATTTTGGAAAATAAGCATGCATGCCGCAACGATTGCCACACTGGCGACGATTACGGCATTTTATACTGCTAGCCTTGGTCTCGGGCTATGGGCCTGTGCCCTGGCCGTTGGTTGGGCACGGGTGAAGACGCGCAACCATACACCAATGCAGGTATTAGCTGGCCTTGCGCTGGCTGCGGTTGTGATGTATACCGTGTTTTCAATCGTCGCTCGGTAGATTCGAGAATATCACACCGATTCGATCATCTTCGATCACCTTCAATCACTATGAAGAATATGGAAGCACAGCGGCTAGGGTCGCATGTTTCTATGTCCGCTATAGTGATTGTCTCTTATGTAGATACAAGCAAAGAAATGTCAAAAATCTGGTACTATAGCGAAGCACAATTCCCAAAATTCCATCATGGAGGAATACACAATGGCTAAAGTAACGATGACGCGCGGTAAGTTTAACTGTATTACTGCGTGCGCCGATGCGAATGGTGTCATTGCCGCAGCAGCAGCAGATCAGCGCGGCTCACTGCAGAGAGCGATCGCAAAATCGCGTGGCGAAAATGGTAAGGCGACAGGGGATGATCTTAGCGCATTTAAAACGTCGGTAACCCGGATTCTGACAAAGCATGCCAGTGCGATTCTCATGGATCCCGAGTATGGAATGCAGGCAATCGCCAGTCGTGAACCAGGAACTGGCGTGCTGATCTCGTATGAGAAAACTGGCTACGATGTCAATGTGAAGGGTCGTATGCCCGATCTGCTCTCTGAGTGGAGTGTACGCCGCTTGGTAGAAGCTGGAGCGCATGGCATCAAGATTCTACTGTATTACAACCCAGATGATACCAGCGCAATTAACATAGTAAAGCATGCCTTTATTGAACGAATTGGCGCTGAGTGCCGTGCACTGGATGTTGCATTCTTCCTTGAGCCACTGGCATATAACGATGAGCTTGGCAATGAGCAGTCGTTTGAGTTTGCTAAGAAAAAGCCAGAATATGTCACACGCTATATGGAGGAATTCTCCAAGCCGCGCTATGGAGTCGATATTCTTAAGGTGGAAGTGCCAGTCAATGTGAAGTATGTTGAGGGCATGCGCACCCATGCAGGCCAGACAGCCTATACACGTGCCGAGGCAATGCAGTTCTTCCGCGATTCGGCTGCGGTTGCAACCAAGCCATTTATCTACCTAAGTGCAGGTGTGACCGACGAAGCCTTCCGTGAGACGCTTGAATTGGCTACTGAGGCTGGTACTGATTTTGCAGGCGTGCTGTGTGGGCGCGCCACCTGGCAAGATGGAATCCCGGTCTATGGCCGTGAGGGTGTGGCTGCGCTTGAAGCCTGGCTTGAGGATCGTGGCGTCAAGAACATCAATATGCTTAATGAAGTGCTTGCAAAGGGTGCGAAGCCCTGGTGGAAGATCTATGGCGGGTTGGAGAATATACAGGTGATCGACCAAGTGCCAGCAGTGGCATAACCAAAGGAGCACTGTGTGACAAACCCTCTCCCGATTCGCTGGGGTGTGCTTGGCCCTGGCTCAATCGCGCGGAAATTTGCAACTGGCCTACAGTCACTCTCTGATGCGCAGTTGGTAGCGGTTGGCTCGCGTAGCCAGGAATCGGCTGATCTGTTTGCTGATCAGTTTGGAGTGCCACGGCGCCATGCGAGCTATGCCGCGCTGGTTAATGACCCCGACGTCGATGCGATTTATGTCGCAACACCACATTCATTTCATCAAGAACATACCCAGCTATGTTTGCGTGCTGGTAAGGCCGTTCTCTGTGAGAAGCCGTTCGCGATTAATGCAGCTCAATCGGCTGCCATGATCGCTACGGCGCGCGAGACGAAGGTCTTCCTTATGGAAGCGATGTGGACACGTTTTCTGCCGCTGATTGTACGGGTACAGGAATTGATCGCCGAGGG
>JANLSE010000702.1:0-11836 GCA_031362265.1 Roseiflexaceae bacterium | reverse complement strand
CGTATTCGCTGTGCCGCCCTTAATCGGATGACCAGCCTTGGCATGCCAGACAGCTACGCAGTATCGATTGGCTAATCTATCCGATAACGGGAGGAGTGCGCCTCCAAACCGCCATGCGTTGGGATTATGCAACAAAGCCATACCTGAAACCGCTTTTCAGGATCTCACTCGGAAGAATCATATTCAAACTGATACTTCTGGTGGCTTTACGGCGTATAAAGTTACGAACTTTGACCAATTCAACAAGAATGCACGGTATTATAGGGCGGAATAACATGAGTATGAGTCCAACCTCAGCAAGTGCTACTCAGCAGCCAAAAACAGCGACCGTCGTGTACAAGGTTCCGTTATCAATATTGCAAGATGCGGATGTATTGAATGCGTGGTTCACCCTATGGGTTCAGGAGAACCCGGTTTGGGAGCGGCAGTGGATCGGAAGCGAAACCACATGGGAGGTAGCGCATTATTCCGAGAGCTTTTCCTCTATCCCACGTGTTGCCCGACAGGATGCACTTCATATTTCTATCACATTTGCTCTGGTCGAACGATCGAAGATGTGGAAAGATTGGGTAGCCCACATGCTCATAGAATTGGAGAAGCAACATCCCTATCTAGAACGAGAGCGGGGTATCACCATTACTAATTGAGGGTAGGCTAATAATAACACTGTAGTCCTGAACTACAATTGGTATGACTACAGTGTTACTTCATTCCTGACCTCCACACCGTCCCAACGGGCCAAACCGTCTCTCACCCTCATATACCGCGCCTTATGTTTCATAAGGCCACCAGTTTGAGGGTGCCATGTGTAGTTATGTAGCGATGGTGATGGGTGTCTATGATGATCCAAGGAGGTCTTGAAGATCGTCATAGTTGTAGGGTGGTCGACGGCGAACCGCCAGAATATTGATCTGATCCGCATCCTGGTCGATGACATAGATCACCCGCCACTGATCGATGCGCAGGCGGCACGCCTCGATGCCAGGCTCACGCAGATCTTCGGCAAACTCCAAGATTCGGCTTTGTTCGGGGTGAGGGTTCGTGGCTAATTCACGGATAGCACGGCGTATCCGCTGGCGCATGTTCCCAGGGAGATCGGCGATTTCATCAACGACCGCACGATCAATCCACAGGCGCATCTGGCTCCCCCGTACGAGCGTCCAGTAGTGCTTCGGCCTGCTCCCACGGAATAAAGCCAAGCGTTGTCGGATCGCTCGCGGTTTTACGTCGCGTCAGGTAGGCGCGCAGCAGCCCTTGATCTTCTGCCTCCTCAAGCAAGGCAATCAAACGGTGCCATGCAGCGATATCGACCAGTGCTGCGGTTGGCTGGCCGTCGGAACCAACAACAAATTGGACATCCCTGATTGTTTTGGCGATGGCCATACTGCCTCCCGAACATTGACAGATCCTCATTATACCATGTCACCTGGGTTGATACTGCCTCCAGCGAACCGAACGTGATAGAATAACTGGCGGCACTCGCTCAGCACCTTTCTAGGATATCCATAGGTATCGATACGCACGTAGCCTATCCTGCTGCACTAGCTTAGTATTAAACTGTGCCCTATCAATGTTGCGGTTGCATGCTTAGTGTTGCTATTGGCTGTATAATGATCATGCCGATAGTACGAACTCAATCGTAATACCCAGCCATATGCCTGCCAATCGCGCGTATTGTGGCGATCTGGCGCACTTTCTGCAAGTATGGCTACTGCACATGAGGGTCACGCCACGGCGTATTTACGCAATTCCCGCGATAGGCTCATCGCCAAAACAAGCGCTGCTTCCGTTTGATCGAGCGAACACAATAACAGTTTCAGTTAGTCACTTACTCAGGGCGTTGCCGACCATTTAGGCATTTCTGTCCACTTGGGCTATCAATGATCGACCGTAATTGGTTCAAGGTTACGCTCCCCAGTAACCGCCAACTTCGGTATACCAAGCGGATTTAGGCTGCATTATTCACGTTGAGATGAGAGCAAACTATCAAGGGAGGACACACGAATGTTTGACAGAATGTCGTCTGCTATGAAAGCCAGAAGTCGCCTCGTCGTGTTGTTTACGTTTTTAGTTGCACAAGTCTTGAATATTACTCCGCTTCAGGTTCAGGCGGCCGATCCACCACCTCAACCTACCAATATCTCTTGTCAGGGAACTGCAGCAACCACCGTTCGGCTTTTCTGGAAAGATAATGCATCGGACGAAACCAACTATATTGTTGAGCGGCGAATTGGTGGCGGTGCATTTTCTGTGCTTGCAACGCTTGGTGCCAATGTTGGATTCTATGACGATACGACCGCAGATACAAGTAATCAGAACAACTTTTATCGGGTTAAAGCCTTTCGCAGTGGTGATACGAGCTCGTCGATCTACTCCAGTATATGCAATAATCGACGGATTACGGCCACAAGTCACTTCCGCCTGTTTTATGGCCTACGCGGAACCAGCGATGCCTGTCCACTTGTGGATACGCGAGAAGTATGTCTGACAAACACCTCCTCGGGTGGAAATAATGTGTTTATCACCCGCCAGACTGATGCACTAGAAGGAACCCTCAGCAGTTTGGATCGGGTAGGCTTTGCACCTGGTAGTGCTGGCACACCACCTTCTGGCCTCGACAAAATCCCAATCAATGTTGTCTGGTGTGATGGTGGCGGTTGCGCCGGTGGTGGCGGGCTTGGCCTCTCGCCCTTCCTACTGGAGAAACCCTTTGATCTCGCGACGCGGGTGGGCGATCCGGCCGCATGGATCGTTGCACTGCATGAGGTTTTCCATTTTCAACAATATCAGTATCCTGGCCTTGCAGATCCAGCAGACGGTTGGGTCTATGAAGGTCAAGCACGTTCAGTACAGGATAAGCTTTGTCTTGGGCCGGTACGCTCAACATGTCCGAGCTTTGATGATATTAACACTGGCTATGCCGGATATGTACCTGAGCTCATGGGCTATCTTGCCAACCCAAGTCGCTCAATCAACCGTACCGATTACCAGGCAGCGCTATTTTGGACATACCTAACAGAAAAATTTGGTACCAGCGCTCCAGGCGATACTGTTGAAGGCGGTATGAACCTGATGGTCAAGTTCTGGGAGGCTGCTCGCGATAACCCTGGATCGGATGGAATAACAGCCCTTAATAAAGCACTGCAAGGCCTTGGATATTCCGCGCGCTTCCGCGATATTTGGAAGGATTTTGCGGTCGCCAATTATGCAAAGAATCTCACAGGTGTGGTTCCTGCAAAATACACTTATGCAGACATGGCTCAGCCAGGTGGCACATATGGTTCAGTTGCACTTTCGCTCAATACAGCCTTAGCAAATGGTAGCCAATTTGTGCGCAGCGGCGAGAATGTGGCTGCATGGGGTGCACGCTACTATGAGCTGCGCCCGGCTGCGGATGTGCCAGTTATCGATATTAAGCTCACGCAGGATAGTGTTACACCAGTGTATTACACGATTCTTGCGATTAGGGGCCAAGATATCGTTTATGAGTTCAATCAAGAGGCGCGCAATCTTAATCAAACGCTGATCAATAATGCCTATGATCGCGTTGTTGTGATCGTTGCTGGACTCGACCAGCTCGCCAATTATCGCTACAGCTTCAATGGTACCCGCCCCACATTGCGGATTGCCAGCCCGACAACCAGTAACCCTGCGCGGGTTGGCAACCCTGCAGCGCCAGATAAATTCCGAATTGCGGTTGAAGTGATTGGCGCGGATGGGACTCCACTGACTGGTGTCGACCTTACGAACTTTAGTTTTCGGGTAGGCACTGTTGATCTGACACCCGCAAATATTCTCACATCAGCCCATATTCAAAATCAGCAATGGTTTGTTGTACGCGCCCCAGGCCAAACCGCCGCCGGAGCATATGATTTACTTGTACGCTATGGCAGTATTCTTTCCGACACAGCACTCCTTGGTGTGAACTATACGCCGCGTCTGGATGCAGATAGCATCCTCACCGTCGATCGTTCTGGCTCGATGTTAGCGAACAATAAACTTGAAGGTGCCAGAGCTGCGGCACGCCTGTATGTGGATAGCTACCGCTCTGGCGATCAGATTGGGGTCACAAGCTTCAATCAAACGGTTGTTCCAAACCTTGGGTTGACTGCGTGGACCGATACTCCAGCGGGTGGCTCACGACAGACAGCCTTGAATGCGATTAACGGCTTTGTGGCAGGCGGCGATACTGCCCTTGGTGATGCGCTGCGTGCTAGCTGGAATAGCCTCAAAGCGGCTGGTAATATAAACCACGATTGGGCGATCGTGTTTCTGAGTGATGGCCAACAGACAACAGGTACTGAACAGTTCCCCAATGTTATTAGCGCCTTGCGTGATGATACTGCGAAGAAACCAGTTGTGCATGCAATTGCGCTGGGGCCTGACGCAGATCAGGCGTTAATGCAGCGAGCAGCGTATGAGACAGGTGGAACATACCAGTTTGTCTCGCTCCCTGCCACACCATTGCTTGCTACTCCGGCAAGCCTCAAGCTCGATCTCGACCTACGCTATCGCAGTATTGCGACCGAGGTAGCTGGGCAGCAACAGATCTTCAGCATCACCGGGCCATTACCTGATGGTGATCCATTTGTGGACACAGTTCAGATTCCTGTGGAGAATGGTGCTGCTGAACTCTTCCTCTCGTTGAGCCTGGCAAATGGGCAAGTCAGCGCAACACTCCTGAATCCTGGTGGGATCGCGGTTGCCCCGTTCCATGTGGATGCGCTTCATACCGTTTATCGCGTTGCGAGTCCGCAAGGCGGAATATGGAAACTCCAACTTGGCGAGCCGCCACCAGTCATCAAAATCGTCGGTGCTGATGCTACACCACAAGGCACTACCACAGAACGGCTTCCCGCATATCTCGTTCATGCGGTATTACGTAGTGATGTCACAATGGATGCCGCGTTGCCAACCCCACTTAGCGAACGACGCCCTGGGGTTGCCATGCCGATCGTCGTTGGTCTGACAGATACTGCCCCCATACTTGGAGCGATTGTCCATGCACGCGTCACCTCGCCAGATAATGCTGTACACAACCTAACACTCTTTGATGATGGCAACCATAATGATGGCGCTGCGGGCGATGGCATCTATGGGGCTACTATCTGGCGGACTGCCCTCCCTGGATCCTATTCGGTGTTTGTAGAAGGGCAAGGAACAAGCCCGCTCAATGGGCCATTTACCCGTGAGAAATTGCTTGGTTTCTTTCTGCAAGGCACTGGCGACCCAGATAATGATGGCTTAGATAGTGCTTGGGAGACCACATTCGGCACGGATCCGCTCGTTTATGATGCGACTGCTGACCCCGATCATGATGGGTCGCCCAATAGTGATGAGGCGACAAAAGGCACCGACCCACACGATTCGGACAGCGATGATGGTGGGCACCAAGATGGCGGCGATCCCGATCCGCGTAATCCTGCTGATGATAGTATTCAGCCCACTTGGGCGGTTGCTGAAGCAGGGGTCGGCAAAATCCTTATTCGATATGCCAATCGTCCAACCTATACACAGATCCAGTTTTGGCGGAGTGTTGGCCATGCAGGGCCATACACACCATATAGCAACCTGAGCCCAAGCGACCCCATGTTGGTCGACACGGCAGTCGTGAATGGCACTGAGTATTGTTACTTCGTTATTGCCAGCGATGCTTTTGGCCGCAAAAGTGCCGCGCTTGATCCATCGTGTGCAACACCACTGCTTGATCCATATCCTCCGAATGGGTGGGTACTGATCAATAATGGCGCAGCCCATACCAGTTCGCGCAATGTCACCCTGAATCTATCGGCGTCTGACGAGATTGACCCCGAGCATGTCGTACCTGGAACAGAAGCGAATCTACCACCCGATCAGAGCGCGACCAGTGTTGTGGAGATGCTGATAAGTAACCGGCCAGATCTACGCGATGCTCAGTGGGAGCCATATCGCCGCACAAAGGCTTGGTTGCTGGCACAAACCTCAGGGCTTGGTATTGTGTACGCAAAGTTCCGTGATACATCCGGCCTCGAGTCACGTATCAGCACAGCGACGATCAATATTGATCGCACGGCACCACGCTGCGTTGTGCGCCCAGCAACAGACTTAACAGGTCGACGTATTACGGACGACATCGCCGAGATACATAATCGCTCAACAAGCTGTTCATATGATGTTGGCATCGCCAGCTACCGCCGCTTTGATACGATTGTAGATAACCAAGAGCTCCACGATTGGGCTCTGGCAACGATTAATCCTGGCGAGACTATTCGGATTGGGGTGCAGTTGCCAACATGTAGCGCACAGGTGGATGTGTTCTATGGTTCATTGCTCAACTCACTACGCGGTCAGCGTTACAGTGATCGACTTCTCGCATCCTGGAAAACAGGAGGAGCTTTCTGCACTCGCACTGCTCCGCCAATCCCGCTGCCTGTTAGCGGCGGAGTAGAGCCACAGCCGCCACTTGCACTTGGCTCGCAGGTGGTAGCAACTGGTAGTGCACAATTCCACTGGCAAGCAGCACTTGGCTCTAATATCGTTGGATACCAGATATTACGAGCAGACGTAAGTGGGGGACCATACGCGCTCATTGGCACAACGAGTAGTACAAGCTACACTGATCCAAATGCGAAACTTGGTGTTCGAGCATATTACGTTATTCGTGCATACAATGAGCGAGGTGAAACTTCCATGCTCAGTTCGGAGATAGCGATTAATACGACTGGTACAATCACCTACTTACCACTGGTTGCTACGACTAGATAAGTTCGTGTAGATCGGCATCAATCCCAGCCAACGCTCGAGCGTTGGCTGGGATTGATTGTTCCAGACAGAGAAAGCCTTATCCGCCTAGTTCGTTGTCTACAATATACGCTATACTACGCTAAGGCGACGCCGCTTTTTGGCATACCAAAATTAAGCTGCTAGGTTGTGTAGCCTGCGAATCAGAGGCTTGTTCAACGCAGCTATGTTTAGGTTATACTGCTCGTATCTTTGCAGCACAAGAGTGGGTGAGTTGTACAGGAGAATATACCAATGACCAGCGTGCCTGAGTCGGATATGCTTGAGTCTGAACCAGAACCTATGGCATCGGTACCGAAGCTACCAGAAGAACCCCGCGCGCTGCAACGGCGTGTTTTGGGGTTGGCTTGGCCTATTATTGGCGAGAACATGCTCGAAACTTCGATCGATATTATCAATACGATCCTTGTTGCAGGGCTTGGCAGCGCAGCACTGGCTGGTGTCGGTAGCGGGTTACAGATCATGTTCTTTGTGCTTTCGGCGCTTTCGGCACTCTCGGTTGGCAGTGCAATTCTTGTTGCCCAAGCGGTAGGTGCGCAGGATCTTGCACGCGCCGGCCAGTTGGCGCGGCAATCTCTGATCTGGAGCATCCTACTCTCGGTACCGCTCGCGCTGGTCGGCTTTCTGCTGGCCGGTCGGATTATTGGCGTCTTCGGCCTAACACCCGCTGTAGCCCAGATAGGCACGGATTATCTGCAGGTCGCGATGGGTACAGTGGTTGTGCTGGTTGCACTCATTATTGGCGGCGGGGTACTACGTGGCGCTGGCGATTCGCGTACACCAATGCTTGTGACGTTGATCGCCAATATTGTCAATGTTGGGCTATCGTACGGCCTGATCTTCGGCCATTTTGGTCTGCCGCAGCTCGGTGCGGTTGGCAGCGCTTGGGCCGCGTTTATGTCGCGGAGCCTGGCGCTGCTCCTACTCTTAGTCGCACTATGGCAAGGGCGTAATGGGGTTAGTATTGCCGGTGGTGGTTGGCGGCTAGATTGGAAGGTCGCTCGCCAGGTACTTGGCCTGGGCATTCCGTCCGCACTTGAGCAAATCTTACTGGCAAGTGCTTTTCTGGTGCTCACTATTCTGGTCGCAAGCCTGGGAACCAACACACTTGCCGCGCAGCGGATCGCCATGTCGGCGCTCTCATTTTCGTTTCTACCCGGCATTGGGTTCGGTATTACGGCAACGGCATTGGTAGGCCAGAGCATCGGTGCCCGCCATCCACAGATCGGCGCACGGGTTGCCCGTATCGCAACAATCTGGGCAGTGATCTGGATGAGTATCGTTGGTGGGTTGGTCTTCGTGTTCGCAACCCCAATTATGGGCATCTTCACAAGCGATCCAGATGTGATTCTGATCGGCTCGGGCGGGCTTCGGGTTGTAGCGCTGACACAGCCATTCTGGGCGATCGGAATGGTGCAATCCGGTGCATTACGCGGCACTGGCGATACACGCTTCCCACTGATCATCGGGTCGGTTGGTATGTGGAGCGCGGTGTTGCTCGTTTGGCTGATCCTTACATTCATCGGCGGCGGGCTACCAGCAGTCTGGGCTGCTTTCCTTATAACATCGCCGATCAGTGCATTCTTCAGTTGGCGTCGGTTTCGCACACGGGTGCGCACGTTGCAGGCTGAAACGGGAGAATAGTTTGAAACAAGTATCATCCCAATCTCATTGAAGTGTTAAGTGAAGAGGTGGGCAATGACGAGCATCAGGCTGGCAATCGTTGGTTGCGGTGGAATGGGGCACAGGCATCTATTCGGTCTGAACGAGCTGCGCCGAGCTGGCTGGGAGGACTTCATACTGGTCGGCGTGTGTGACCCAGTGCGTGCCAATGCTGAGTCGCTGGCGGATCAGGCCGCTGCGTTCTTCGGCAGCCGCCCAGCCGTGGTGGGCAGCCTTAACGAGTTGGCGGCCATTGATGTCGAGGCGGTTGATGTGACGACAACACCTCGTTCACATCACGTGATCGCCGCAGAGGCGCTTGGGCGCGGCTGGCACACCATGGTCGAGAAGCCTGTGGGCCTGACGGTGCGTTCCAGCAACCTGATTCGCCGAGCCGCTAGTACATCCGACCGAGTGCTCAGTGTGGCCGAGAACTATCGGCGCGACCCGGTCAACCGGCTGGCGAAGGCGTTATTAGATAATGGCGCGATTGGTGAGCCACGCCTGCTGATTCATCATTCAATCGACGGTGGGGATCAGATGCTGATCTCAGTATGGCGCCACCAGAAGGACCAAAGCGGCGTACTGCTCGACGTGGGGGTGCATTTCACCGACATGATGGAGTATCTGCTCGGCCCGATCGATAGTGTATACGCGCAGACACGCCTGCATGAGCCGATCCGCAGAAACCCGGCGGCCGGTGGTGGCGAGCCGACCACAAACCCAGCTGGCGTCTATGGCCGTTGGCAGAAGGAGATGCCAGCGACATTCGCGGCCACTGCAGAGGATGCTGTCTATGCGACACTGCTATTCAAGAGCGGGTTGGTCGGCCAGTATATTGAAGATCATGCTGGTCGCGGGCAGCACCTCTGGTCGCGCCAGATTCATGGCTCGGCTGGCTCAATGAGTCTCCCCGTTGATCGCAGCGGTGGTGAGATTGTCCTCCAGCATACCGAGCGGGGCGAGATCCGTGGCGCGGCGCTGCTTGAGTTGGTGCCCGACTTTCGGCTCGACGCGCCCACAGCAAGCCTGTTTGGCGGCGAACGCATCACTGGCTACAGCCTGCCATTCGCCGAGACTGACCGCAAGCTAATCGCGGTTGAGTACGCCGATTTCGCCGCTGCGATTCGCGGCGAGCACGCGCCAGAGGTGGGCATCGACCAGGGCGCGCGCTCGGTGGCGGTGGCCTACGCACTGCTTGAGTCCGGCGTACTCGGCCGCCCAGTGACGGTAGCCGAGACATTGGCGGAGGAGATACGCACATACCAGCGCTCGATCGATGAGGGCATGGGACTTGAGTAATAACGATGCGGACGCTGTACACAACCCAATCCACCACCCTTGCCTCAGATAAGACAAGGGTGGTGTTTGATTAATTCTAATCATATCGTATTGTGTTTTCCAACTCCGCAACACACTAGCGTGGGCCACGTTGGTGGGTCACTTCACCCGCTGTCGGAATAGCTGTGCTCTCATTGCGTGTCCCCGCCCCGGCGATTTCGTCCAGGAAGAAGCGATTGGTGACTACTGACCGTGGCTGGGCTACGGGTGTCGTTGCTGCAATGACCATCGCTACGGGTTGCTCCCCAAGGCGCTCTGGCCAGGTAAAGAACGGTGACTGTGGATCGCCCAGGTCGAGCACACGCGCCGCATTGACCTCATCCTGGAAGAGACGATTGCTTGTCACGGGACGGCTCTGGATGCCGATTGTGGCAACGGGCAGCACGCCACGCACATCCTGCAATCGTTCTGGCCATGGGTAACTTGCGGTTACGCCGAGTTCTGAAACAGCAGCCGCATTGATCTCATCCTGGAAGATCCGATTGGTGGTGGCGACTTCTCGTGGGCTTGCAACCGCAGCCGGGCTGGGGCGCATATCCTGCAATCGTTCTGGCCACGGGAAGGGTGCTGCGGTGTTCCCCAGATCAAGCGTCTTTGTAGCACGCATTTCATCCTGAAAGATGCGGTTGATGGCCATCGACTGAACCAATGCGTCATTTGAAACGCTGCTGATCGGCTGGCTGGTTGGTTGCATTACGGTCTGATTCGCGAGGGCGTAGAGTGCTCCCACGGCGAGTATCGCCAACATCCCAACCATTAGTGTGAATACCTGCATCCCGTTGTGTGCCGTGCTATACTGGTGTTGCGTCTTCATTGGAGTTCCTTTCGCTATGTTTGCTTGCCTGTGGGTATTACACCATGGGTGGTCGGGTGGCAGGTAGCTGTTTCGGCCACAAAAAGGGCGACAACCACGGCTACCGTGGATACGCGAGCAATGGAGCGATGGAACGATGGAACGATGGAGCGATAGAACGATGGAACGATGGAGCGCACCTTGTCAGCTTGTCTCCGTGTCTCCGTGTCTCCGTGTCTCCGGTCTTGGGCGGTTCCGTAGTACGTACAATAGGTAGTAATGTATGAGCGAGATCGTTTCGTTCGGCGATTGGGTGCGACGGCGGCGCAAAGCCCTGGATCTGACCCAGGAGCATTTGGCGCAGCAGGTTGGTTGTGCCATCGCCACGATCAAGAAGATTGAGTCGGACGAGCGTCGCCCCTCACGCGAGATGGCTGAACGCCTGGCAGACTATCTCCATATCACCAGCGACCAACGCGAGTCCTTCCTGCGTGCGGCCCGTCATATCCTGGCCGTCGATGATCTCGCCACTCCTGCGGTACCGCTGCATGCGCCAACCACGGCACCCATTCCTGCTGCCAACCTCGTTCCAGAGCCAGCTGGCACGCTGACCTTCCTCTTCACGGATATTGCTGGGAGCACCCGGCTGTGGGAACAACATCCTGATGCGATGCCCGCTGCACTCGTCCGCCACGACACGATCCTACGAACGGCCATCACCACCCAGAGCGGGCAGGTTTTCAAGACGGTTGGTGATGCGTTTTGTGCGGTCTTTACCGATCCGCAACAGGCACTGTTGGCCGTGATCACGGCCCAGCGCACACTGGCCGCCGAAGGGTGGGATGGGATTGGCTCGCTCACTGTGCGGATGGCGATCCACACCGGGGTGGCTGAGGCGCGCGATGGCGATTACTTTGGCGCACCACTCAACCGCGTCGCACGCCTGCTGAGCTTGGGGCATGGTGGGCAGGTGCTGATCTCTGCTGCAACGGCTGAATTGGCGCAGGATCGCCTGCCACCTGAGGCAGCACTACGCGATCTGGGGTTGCAACGCCTGAAGGATCTGGCGCGTCCCGAACGGGTCTTTCAGCTCGATACAGCTGGCCTGTCGAATACATTCCCTGCACTACGCAGTGGCGTTACCATCCCACAGAACCTGCCAACTGCACCCAACTCGCTGATTGGTCGTGAAGTAGAGCTAGCGGCAATCGGTGAGCAGCTGCGCCAGCCCGATCTGCATCTGCTGACGCTGCTTGGCCC
>JANLSE010000699.1:0-5061 GCA_031362265.1 Roseiflexaceae bacterium | reverse complement strand
TTCACATCCTCAACAAGCCCCGCCCAGCCAGGGGGTGTTTTTCGACTTTAGTAGTGATTGCGTGATGTGTGTGTTTATCGGCGGGGCCTGCCTTGGTATATGGCATTCCCACCCCCTCAAGAATCGCCGCGAGCCGCCATTGTGCAAATGCCCGGTAACGATCAATTTCTGTGAGATCCAGGCCAGTCCGCGCCGTGTAGCGCTCCAGGAGCTCCTGGAGTGCTGGAAATCCACCAATCTTGGTTGGCGAATCGCCCCACAAATCCTGCTCGCCAGGTTGGATCCAGTTGTTGGCCAGGTATGCTAGATCGGCCAGTGGATCCCCGAGGGTACAAAGCTCCCAATCGAGTAGTGCCTGTACATGGCCCGCTCCGATAATCATGTTTCCTAGCCGATAATCGCCGTGTACGATACTGAGGCGCTGGGTGTGTGGAGGGGTAGCCTGTAATTGCATACCTACGGCATCCCAGGCCGCAACTCGGCGCGGGCTCTGGGCATCCCATTGTTTTGACCAACGGCGGATTTGGCGTTCAATATACCCCTCGCGTGGCCCTAAATCGCCGAGCCCTACCGCATCTGGATCAATCATATGCAGATCAGCCAGGACATCAATCACATGAAAGCCGAGCAGATTGCGTTCTACCACAGGCAGTTCTGCTGCTGCTGCACTGGTATGTAACACTGGGCCTGCCACATACCTATACAAAGCGAATGCTGAACCAATGACACTAGTATCGTTACAGGCTGCAATTGTAGGTGCGGTTGGTACCGCACTTGAGCCAAGCGCTGTCACAATCCGATATTCGCGCAAAACATCATGGGCGCTAGCAAGGGCTACCTCAAGCGGTGGCCTACGCAGCACCCATTGGCGGCCCGCGCTATCGCGAATTGCGAAGGTCAGATTCGATCGCCCACCAGTGATAAGCTGTATATTCAATGGTTCAGTGATTGTTGTGTGTTGAGCGAGCCATGTTGTTATTGGTTCAATTGGCGCGCCAGGTATTTGTTCCTCGGCCATGGGCGGACCTCACACTACAATACACGTGGGAGAAAGCCAGTTCAACGCAAAGGCGCAAGGGCGCAAAGACGTAAGATATTCATTTCTTTGCGTCTGTACACCTTTTAAGCCCTTGCGCCTAGTCCAGCGGCAGAGCAATTGGTATACCGTCCTGTTCTGATGAGCGGCGGATCGCAAGAATGATTTCCTGATCGAGCCGCGCTTGCTGTGCGCCATAGCTTGGTTCTTTATCGTTCCGTACTGCATCAACGATGCTCATGATGCAACCGGCCACACCGATTTCATCATCGTGCCACTGCGGGCCGTGGCCTTGAGTCGCCGACAGAAACGGGTTATCCCAACGAACAATCGGTAGTTCGGCATCACCGGTGTGGGCGACCATTGCGACGAGTGCGCCGCCATCGATTCGTTCCCAGCGGCGCTCGATGGTAATGAAGTGTGGGGCCTCACTGCCAGGTGCCAGGAGGCTAAGGCGCTCTTCCACAGCGAGACCAACCCCAATCGTGATGCCCATGCCTTTTTCGGCGAGGAAGCGTGATGAGCGCCACCAGCGTAATGGCGAATCATAGCCTACGCTTGTCCAGTGGAACATGCCAAGCCTTCCATCCTCGAACATAATCGTTCCATGTTCCTGGGTTTCATCACGTGGCTGGTTGTTATTGGCGAGGCGGCTGTAGTAGGCGGTAAGTGGATACTGACGCACTGCCCCGCTTACCTGGATTGGGCGCGCATCGAAACCAAGGTAGGAACGCATAACACTGACACCATGATAGCCATGGCCAGCAAAATCATTGAAGCTCGAATGAACGCGCCCAAACAATCCGGAGGCGATTAACTTGAGTTTGATCTGCTCAAGTGGGCGGCGGAAGAATTGTTCAGCTACCTCGATCTTCAACCCGCGCTGTGCCGCTGCTGCAATCATCGCATCAGCCTCACCCAGATCATGGGCGATTGGGGTTTCAACCAGCACGTGTAGCCCAGCTTCGATTGCCATGCGCCCGACCTGGCCATTTGCGCCATAAGTAACCGAAACCACACCGATCTGTGGGCTGGTCTCACGGGTCAGCCGTTCGAGGTCGGTGTACCATGGCACACCCAATGCCTCGCCCAAGTGCTGCGCCGAAGTGACACTGCGCCCCCAGACGGCGACCAGTTCGACATCCGGGAGTGCTTTGAGAAGTGGCCCATATAGATACGAAGAACGTTTAGCCGTGCCGATAATGGCGACTCGCATGCGAGGGTGCATGATGTGGCTCCTACTGATGCGGCAGATTGAGATTGCCGATGTGGCGACATGATAGATCGATATTCAGAAGAGATCACATAGCCTGATTATAATAATCGTACTATATGATCTCTTCAGTGCTCGGCGCATGTTATCAGGGTAATTGCATCAACAAGGCTATTTGGACTTCTTATAGGGTAGTGCCTCAAGTTGGAGCTGTCCATCGAGTGCTTCATATTGTGGATCTTTATGCACCAAGATAGCATGTGCCCGAATCGCACATGCAGCAATAATAGTATCTGCCAGCGATAATCGATAGCTCGCTTTGAGTCGTGCTGCAGTTAAGAGTAAGGCTTCATCATGATCCCAAAGATGTGTCACTGGAAGCGATTTTAGGAGCGCGTATCGTCGCTCGGCTTCTGCAGCACCGCGCTCTTGCTGGGTTACATACGTTACCTCAAGCACGCACATCCATGGAATCAGTACTGATTCAGTTCGAAGGAGTTGTTCCACACGCTCTGCGCCGGGCTCATCTTCGATAAATGTCAGGAGGGCGGAAGTATCGAGCAGAAACGATAGATCATTCACGGGTACGATCCTCTTGGCGAATCGTCAATAAGGCAGACATAAGACCTTCGCCACGTCCACTCCCGCGTAAGGCACGTATTGGGTCGCTGGCAACCGGAACAACACGAATAGTAGTGCCATCATCAATCCAAACAAGCGAATCACCCTCCTCGATATGATACCGTTTACGAATGGCGGCTGGGATAACAGTTTGGCCACGTTTAGTTACAGCAGTTTGCATACAGTACTCCTTGAAAGGTAGATAAAAGGCAGTATACAAGATGAAATAAAGAAATACAAGACGAATCATAGAATGGCGTGTTATTTGAGCATGTTGTGGGCATTCAATAGCACTTCGACTTGTGCAACAACTTGATCCCAGGTAAGCATCTGGCCAGTGTGTAGGTTCTGTTCGAAGAGATCATCGCCAAGCCTACTAAGGCAATCTGCCAGATATTGGGCGCGCTGTGGCACCCAAATTGGCGCGAAGGTCATCCGGGTCTGCTCAAGAATGGCGCGCTGATAGCCCCAGAGTTGGGTAGCAAGCTCTGCATTTCCCAGTACAAGCGCCAATTCTGCGAAGGCATTTGCCAGCCCTCCGCGAATATGTCGTTCGTTGCGATCACCAAAACGGTGTAAACTCTCACGCAGATCCGCGCAAGCACTGGTGAGATCTCCGGCGCGTAGTGCGGCACGGCCACGAGTGCGGTAGATACGCGGTGTCCAACCCCACAGCCCGATAGTTTCAGCTACTATCAATGCATCAGCACAATATTTTTGAACATGCTGCCAATCACCTTGAATCAGCATCAGATCGGCAAGTGGCATAAGATCAAGCAGAACCATCCTTTGTTCTCCCAATTTCTGATCGATTGCCAGCACCTCTCGCAGAACCTGCTCGGCGCGCTTCAGTTCGCCAAATAGTAACATCGTTTCGCCATAAACACACAACATTTCACAACGGCTCAATTCTTCCTCGTTGGCACATGTCGTGCGTGCTAGTTCAAGTCCAGCATCGGCATACCCGCGTGTTTCTTGATACTTTCCAATCAACAAGCTTGTCTGACAAAGCGCTGCATAGGCACGGATGCCAAGAACTGTCAATCCGGCTGCTAGGCTGACTTCAAGTTGCAGCTGGGAATGCATTAAGCCACGCTCATGATCGTATAAACTATCGGCAATCTCACGAAGGTTTTCATGGGTAATTGCAATCCCTCTTGAGCAGCGTGTAATCTGTGAATATTCAAGAGATTCGTATCGGTATGCATAGGCGGTTTGGTAGTTTCCACTTTCGCGCTCTAATATGTGCATTATACTCAATGCCCATGCCATACCCATCGGACTCTGACTCTGGCGGTGGAGCTGAAGCGCCTGAGTGAGGAGCGGGCGTGCTGTTATAGTGTTACCACGAGTTGCCTCCATCCAGCCATACCAGTACCAGTGCATAAGCAGCGCCAGCAACTGCCATCCCATTGCGGTTGCCAAGCGAACGATACAATGCCAAACTCTGCGCAGTATAAGTACGTGCAGTTGTGTAGTGGTCCATCTCACAATAGACATAACCAATTACGAAGAGTGCCTTAGCACGCATTGAATCAGTAAGCTGCTGATGCGTGAGCACACCAGTAAGTAGCTGTATGGCATCCTGAAAGCGGCAGCGAATCCACCAATAATCGAAGAGTGATGCGACGATGTTTGCCGCAAAACCGGCATTGTTACGAGAAAGCAGCCAGGCAACAGCGAGACGAATATTCTCTAACTCGCGCTCGACAGCATCCAATAACTCGGGCTGGCGTGGTCCCCATAATGCGACTTCCGCTCGTGTTGCGAAATCCAGCATGTACCGAGCATGGCTCTGACGAATGTGTTGCTCTTCGCCATGTTCAGCGAGTTGTTCCAGCGCATATTCGCGTAGCGTTTCTAGCATTGTGAAGCGCGGCTCCCCTTCCACAGTAAGCACCCGCACAAGATTGTGTTCAACTAAGGCTTGTAGTGCATCGATAACATTGAGCCCTTCTTCTGCCCCAACCACTTCAGTCGCAGAGAGTGTCCAGCCGCCCACAAACACGCTTAGTCGTGTAAACAGGCGCTGTTGGGCTGGTGCAAGCAAATGGCTTTGTTGCATAATCCCAACGCATGGCGGTTTGGAGGCGCACTCCTCCCGTTATCGGATAGATTAGCCAATCGATACTGCGTAGCTGTCTGGCATGCCAAGGCTGGTCATCCGATTAAGGGCGGCACAGCGAATACG
>JANLSE010000696.1:0-7511 GCA_031362265.1 Roseiflexaceae bacterium | reverse complement strand
TGTGCGTTCTTCGGCAGTGATACTCACCGCTGGGACACTCAGCATTTTGGTTGGTGCGGGCAGCCCGACAGTGATTGTTGTTCCACCGCGCCTGGTTGCGCCAAACGCTTGTTCCAATGCACGCTCATTGCCAACCGCCTCGAAGGCGTATAGCACGCCACCACTTGTGATCTCGCGCACGGTTTTAATAGCATCCACCTCTGCTGCATTTACCATATGGGTCGCACCAAGCTCCTGAGCCAGCGCGAGTTTATTGGGCAGCACATCAACCGCAATGATTGGGTTCGCACCGGTCAGTTTGGCCCCCATGATGATACACAGCCCTACACCACCCATTCCCCATACCGCTACACTTGCACCAGCCTCGACGCGAGCTGTGTTTACTACCGCGCCAACGCCTGTGATCGCTGCACAACCAAATAGTGCAGCATTCTCCAATGCAATATGCTTCTCGATCTTCACCAATGATTCCTGTGCAACAATTGTATGCTGAGCAAACCCGGAAACTCCTAGGTGGTGATAGCTCAGCACTCCATGCATATTGTGAATCCGCTGAGCGCCTGAAATCAGCGTCCCCGCTTGATTGGCACGCGCTCCAGGCAGGCAGAGTGCTGGGCGGCCGGTTGCACAATGGACACACTGGCCACACATTGGCACGAATGAGAAGATCACATGATCATCGACCTGAAACGCTCGTACGCCCGTTCCTACCTCGCGTACAATCCCTGCCGCTTCATGGCCTAACACCATTGGCAGCGGGCGTGGGCGTGATCCATCGATGACGGAGAGATCCGAGTGACACAAGCCGGCGCTCACAACTTCTACTAACACTTCGCCTTCACCAGGCTCATCAAGTGTGATTTCTTCAATCTGAAATGGCCGCGACGTGGCGTAGGGAGTTGGCTTGCCGAGCTCGTAGATCATAGCAGCGCGCGTTTTCATGAGTCTGCTCCAGTAGGCAGGACGCCTCTATCTAGGGGTGTACAGTATGGAATGACCTAATCATAGCACGAACTCACTTGGTGCCAAATGCATGGGGGTATTGTGCTGCCCAAACCCCGTACCAACCCATGCCTGTTGGGGGCTTTTCATCCTTCGCCAGGGTCGTCCCGTCGACCCCGGCACCCCACGGCCAGGGCTTGCGCCCTTGGAACCCGATTCGAGGAGCGTGGCACAACTCCCACCTGCGGTCATGCCACCGCTGCGGATGGAACGAACGCGATGGCACAGCAGCGTGGGCATCGCGATCCAACAATGGTAGGGGAGATACTACGCTGCTTCTATCTTGCCACCACAGTCGTTTCGCCTCATCTCGTGTTCGCCCACTGCGATGCTGCCAATATGGCTATGATACAATCGTACCCTGATCACGATATTCTCACGATCAGCCTATATGAAAGAGCCTCACTACATGGTGCATCCAGAAGCAAGTAAACCGATTCGTGTGATTAATGCAGCTGCACCGATCCGTATTTGTGATAATGGCGGATGGACCGACACATGGTTTGCTGGGCATGGCAAGATTTTCAATATTGCTGTCGCGCCATGTGTGGAGGTGCAGATACTGGTCTATCCACGCACAGAGCGTAGCGATCAGATTATGCTGCATGCACACAATTATGGTGAGCGTTATGCTGTTCAGCTTGGCCAGGTGGGGCATCCGCGCCACGCGCTCCTGGAGGCCACAATTGCTGAGGGTGCACCACCTGATGATAGCGCACTAGAAATCTACATCGCATCGGCAATGCCAGCAGGCGCATCAACTGGCACATCGGCAGCTGTTACTGTTGCACTGCTTGGCGCACTTGATGCACTCACTCCTGGACGATTAACGCCGCATGAATTAGCCTACAAAGCGCATCGTGTCGAGACCGAACGCCTTGGCCTACAGAGTGGCATTCAGGATCAGTTGTGTGCGGCATATGGCGGCCTGAACTTTATTGAAGTTTTTTCCTACCCATATGCATCTGTCTCTCAAATTCACGTGCCAGATGTAATCTGGTGGGAACTGGAGCGGCGGCTAGTGTTGGTCTTTCTGGGCAAAACGCATAGCTCATCGGCTGTACACGAACAGGTCATTACCCGCTTAGAGCAGGCTGGCAGTGCGGCAGTTGAGCTTGCGTCGCTCCGCCAGGCAGCCGAATTATCTCGTAATGCGTTATACGCTAGGGATTTTGTGGCGCTTGGGCACGCCATGATTGCAAATACGACCGCGCAATCCAATTTGCATCCAGCACTGATCAGCGCAGATGCGCGGCAGTTGATCGACTTGGCACGTGGGTATGGCGTATTAGGTTGGAAGGTTAATGGCGCGGGTGGTGAGGGCGGCTCAGTAACCTTATTATGCAACGAGTTGGCCAATACGCGCCAGGAGCTGCTACACGCAATTCCACAGGCAAATCCGCTCTTCCAGGTTATTCCCATCACGCTCTCACGGGCGGGAATTCGTGTGTGGGAAGGGGAGTAACCTTCGTGTATCCTAGCACAATTGGTTCTGCTGATTGATTATGCCATACGGCTAATGGTATGATTGCCATATGAGCGCAACGACCGAACAATCCTTTCTTTCACCAATATTGGCTGGGCGCGCCGCAGAAGTGGAAGCGCTTCGGCACTGGATGGCTCAGGCACAGAGCAGCAATGGCCAAATGCTGATTGTTGCAGGAGAAGCTGGGATCGGTAAATCGCGGCTGCTGCGTGAGGCGCGTACGCTTGCACAGACACAGGGGCTGTTGGTGCAGCAGGGGAACTGTTTTGAGCCAGATCGTGCGTTACCCTACGCACCGCTCATTGATCTGTTGCGACACATCCCGCACGAGCAACTCATGAACATCCAGCATCTACTTCCAACGCTCCTGCGGTTTGCCCCTGAACTTGGTATTCGGTTTCCCAGTGTGCAGCCTGCACCAATAACCAGCCCAGAGCAGGAGAAGCAACTGATTGTACGCACATGGCTTGCACTGCTAGTTGGGGAACATCCGGCGTTCGCACACGGTTCACATCCAGTACAGCTTATCTGTTTTGAAGATTTACATTGGTGTGATGATCTTTCATTAGAGGTATTGTTACAAGTGGCACGTGCGATCCGCTCCCAGCCAATGCTTTTGTTGATTACCTATCGTAGTACCGAAGCGCCAGCGCGGCTGATCGATTTTATTGCTCAACTCAATCGTGAGCGCTTGTCGCACGAACTAATGCTTCGGCCACTGCTGAGCGAGCACGTCGCGGAGATGGTACGTGCAATTTTTCGGCAAACAGAGCCGATCAGTAATGCATTTACCGCAACACTTTACGAGCGAACTGAAGGGAATCCATTTTTCGTAGAGGAAGTCCTTAAGGCGTTAGTAGCTTCAGGTGACATCTTTTTTGCGAATGGGATATGGGATCGCAAACAGATCAATGCACTCCAGGTGCCGCGTAGCGTACAAGTAGCCGTCGCGCAGCGCACCAATCAACTCAGCCGGGTGGCGCAGCATGTTCTTACACTCGCAGCCGTTGCTGGGCGGCGCTTCGATAGTACGCTGCTACAACATATCGCTCAGTTGGGTGATCACGAGCTCAATACCGTGCTGAAGGAACTGATCGAAGCTCAGTTGGTGGTCGAAGAAGATACCAATACCTGTATGTTTCGCCATGCGCTTACCCAACAGGCGATCTATAGTCAGCTACTCTTACGTGAGCGTAAGGCACTGCACCAGCTTGTAGCCGAAACGATTGAGTATCTCTACACGGCGGAGATCGAACGCCATGTCGCTGGTCTATCGTGGCACTTCGTTAAGGCTGAGGTATGGCTCAAGGCGTTAACCTATTCACGTCAGGCTGGTGAACGGGCACAATTACTCTACTCACCACGCGCTGCCGCCGAATATTACTCACGAGCGATTCAGGCTGCGCAAAATCTCCCTGCTCTGGAAGCGCTCCAGCAGCTTCAATATGCGCGTGCCAATGCGTATGAACAGCTTGGCGAGTTTAGCGCGGCCCGCCTAGATTATGAAGCCGCATTGGCCGGTGCCAAGGCAAGTGGTGACCAGCAAGCCGAATGGCAGGCATTGCTTGGCCTTGGGTTTCTCTGGGCCTCGCGTGATTACACCCATGCTGGTGAATGCTTCCAGCATGCTCTGGATCTTGCACCATATCTCGATGATAGTGCACGTGTGGCACATACCCTCAACCGCGTTGGTAATTGGCATATGAATGCAGAGCGCCCCTACAAGGCCATTCACTACCACAACGAGGCACTACGCCTGTTTGAGCTGATTGGCGATCAGCGTGGGCGTGCTTCAACCTATGATCTGCTTGGGATTAGCCATTATGTTGCCGGTGAATACCAACAAAGCATCATCCTCTATCGGCAGGCTGTGGCACTCTTCCGTGAAGTGCAGGATCAGGCTGGGCTGCTGACAGCACTCACAATCGGCTCATCGTGTGGAATTGCACTGATCGGTCGAACGGTTGCGCCCATCTATGTGAGCCTTGCAGAGCGTGTGCGCGATTGTGAAGAGAGTCTGCGAATGGCTGACCAAATGGGACTCCCTCCAGTTGAGGCATTAGGCCATGCATGGCTCGGCTTCAACTATGCTATGCATGGGCAGTATCGCCTGGCACTAAGCCAGACACACCAGTGCCTGGAGATTGCCAAACAGATTGAGCATCACCATTTTATCTGCACTGGTCATATGATACTAGGTGTGCTTTACTGGGATATTGCCGCCTGGCAACTGGCACAACAACACCTTGGGCAGGCATTGGTACTTGCACGACAAACCCAATCGGTGGTCTGGCAACATCATACCGCCGCTTTTCTCGCATCGACTTATATCCAGGTTGGGGCATTGCGGGAGGCTGAGGCGGTTTTACGCGAAGAATGGATCCCAACGACTGCCATGGATGCTGTCGGGTTACGCCAACTCTGGGGCGTCTATGCCGAGCTTCTGATCGCCCAAGGCGAGCCAAAACAAGCACTGGCAGTGATTGACCAACTGAGCAGATCGGCTCCAGTAATGGAGGGCACTACTCCTCAGGCCATACCATACCTTGGGTTATTGGCTGGCGAGGCGCTGCTCGCATTGAACCGCCCAGTCGACGCGCTACGCCAGCTTGAGCCTGCATTACAGGGCGCGCAGAGCGCTCACATCCCAGCCCTCGAATGGCGCATTGCGGTGTTAATGGGCAAAGTGTTATTAGCTAAAGGCCGCCGTGATGCTGCCGCTGCGATCTTTGCACAAGCCAAGCAATTGGTGCATATACTCGCCAGTGAACTGGAAGCGCCGCATGCAGCCAACTTAATCAAGGCCGCTACAGGAGCAATGCGCTATGTAGCGCTCGATTCGCCGCGCCGCGCCGCCAAAGCGCACTATGAGGGCCTAACTGCACGTGAGCGTATGGTTGCAGTTCATATTGCTATTGGTGAATCGAACCGTGAGATCGCAGAGGCACTTACCCTTAGTGAGCGCACGATCGAAACCCATGTTGCAAACATCCTCAGCAAACTTGGTTTCACTTCTCGCGCCCAAATCGCCGCCTGGGCGGTCAAAAAAGGGCTATCGCAGGGGCAATAACAAATGGTAAGCGCTTCATGCACATGCCTACCAAAAACTCAGTACTGCCACTGATGTTTCTTCCTGATGCACCTTGTATGATCATGGCATATTCGAGCCACAAATACAAGGAAGGAACAAGCCATGAGCATCCCAACAACAAGCATGCGTCCAGGTGTTGCGCGCGCAGGTGAAGGAGCAGCCCACAATGTATTCGGTCACAATGTTGTCTTCAAACATTCCACCGAGGAACTGAATGGCGCCATTTTTGTCTGGGAGATTATTTCACCACTAGGAACCATGGTTCCGCCACACATTCACACCGTTGAGGATGAGTTCATTTATGTGCAGGATGGTGAGCTGGAAGTAATGATCGGCAATGAGAAACAGCGTGCCTGTGCCGGTGATCTGATCAAGATGCCTAAAAACGTCCCACATGGCATTTGGCAGGTTGGCAATACACCAACACGTACACTCTGGATCGTAGCACCAGCTGGGAATATGGAGCAGCTGTTTGAGGCGCTTGGCGCATTGCCATCTGGCCCACCAGATCCAGCGGTTGTTGGCCGAATCTTCGCCGAGCATAATATCGAATTGCTCCCACCACCCGGCCTATAACGTATGCATAAGTGGCGTATGATACCGCGGAGTTTATGGTACACTCATAGCGAGCGAACCAGCCAAAGGTATCGAAGATGCACGTATCTGCGCCGCTTTCCATCATCTGCCCAGCACTCATTCACCGTGAGCGCGAGCTTGCAGTGGTTGAGCAAGCACTGAATGATGTGATTGGCGGCCAGGCACGTGTGCTCATCGTAGCGGGCGAAGCTGGAATCGGCAAATCGCGGCTCACCGCAGAAATTGCTCAGCAAGCAGCACAGTATGGGTTACGAGTGCGGCAAAGTGCATGTGTTGCGTACGATCAGTCGCTCCCATTTGCGCCACTGCTCGATCTGCTCAGCACAATTGTTGCGGAACTGCCCAGCGATACCCTCGATAGGCTTGGTCCTGGCCGAATGGCGCTCGCTGGTTTAGTACCGGAACTTGCTCCCACTACAGCAATCAACCCACTCGATATCAATCTCGAACGGCCGATTCTGTTTCGCGCCATTACAAGCGTCCTAAGCCCAGCACTGGCAACACCTGCCCAACCAACACTGATCGTGATTGAAGATCTGCACTGGTGTGATGCTGCCACGCTTGAGTTTCTTCCAGCCTTTGTGCGGCGCGTCAGCCAGGAGCCGCTTCTACTGGTTCTGAACTATCGTAATACCGAAGTGAGCCCTGAGCTTTCGCAGATGCTTGCTACACTCAGCCGCCTACGCCCAACGGTTATCGATCTCGATCTCCAGCCACTCGATGTAAGCGATGTTCAGGCCATGATTGCAGCAATTTTCTCACAACATCGGCCACCACGCCAAGAATTTGTGGTCGCTATTCACGAGCTAGCCGATGGCAACCCATTCTTTATTGAGGAGATGCTACGCACACTGATTGTCGCAGGCGATATTTATCTGGAGCGTGGGATCTGGACACGCAAGCCACTTGAGCAGCTGCGTCTGCCACGTTCCATGCACGAAGCTATTCGGGCGCGCACGATATTGCTCGATGCGACCCAACGGCGCATGCTCCAGCTTGCAGCTGTGATTGGTCGCCGATTTGCGTTCGATGTACTGTGCGAATTAGCTGGGCTTGATCCAGCAACTGTGGTCGCGACACTCAAGGTGCTGATCGACATGCAGTTACTGGTCGAAGAAACTGGGGATCAGTTTGCCTTTCGGCATGCGCTCGCCCGTGAAGTCATCATGAGTGAGCTTCTCGCCCGCGAGCGGCGGCCACTCCATCAGGCAATCGCGGAGCTGCTCACGCGCCAGCAGGTTGATCGGCCTGGCGAGCTGGCCTATCACTACTATGAAGCTGGGCTATGGGCACAAGCGATTGAGCATAGTCGCCGCGCCGGTGAGCAGGCGCTTG
>JANLSE010000695.1:0-12485 GCA_031362265.1 Roseiflexaceae bacterium | reverse complement strand
TTGGCGGACAATGTCCGCCAACCCTTGCCCGACCTCTGCTTGTGTCTATTGGCCTTGCCCTTCCCACCGCTTACTTTAGCGTAGTTCTGTACGAACAATCTTAGTGCCATCAACCATGGCCTTAAGTTTGGCGCGTGCTGCCCAACGCGCCGTCTGGCTCAGGCCACAATCTGGCACGATCCAGAGTTGCTCAGCAGGGACATGCTGCAGCGCGACACGAATACGCCCGGCGATTTCTTCTGCACTCTCAACATGATAATTCTTGACATCCATCAGCCCTGCGGCGAGGATTTTCTGGCTAGGAAACTCATGCCAGAGATCGATCTCTGCCATCTCACGATTGGCGAATTCAAGAGCAAAATAGTGTGTATCGGCATCGAGGATGTGTGGGAATAGTGGTCGGTAGATACGCCGTGCGACCGGGCGACCGACGAAATTGCCAAAGCAAAGATGCAACCCAATTGTCACACCACGCTCGGCTAAACCTGCCACGGTTGCATTAAACATATCGAGGAATACCTGTGGCGAACCAGGCCGCACAGCAATTGAAGGCTCATCAATTTGGATAATCATTGCACCCGCATCGGCGAGCGCATGCAACTCGGCATTGACGATAGGAGTAAGCGCCTGAGCGACATCCAACCTGTCGCGGTAGGTTGTGCCAGGCTTGATGCGCCCTGCCAGGGTAAACGGCCCTGCACAAGGCATCATAACCGGTGTATTTGTCCGCTGCCGCACATAGCCATATTCGGCAAGCAACCCGAGCCCATGCGGTGCGGTTATTGGCTCAATCGCCTCATAGCTCTCGCGCTGATCGTGGCCGAGCACCCCGACCTTGCGATTGGGCGGTAATTCGCGCAGCCCCTGCAAATGCCCGTAGAACGCGGCGGTAAAGAATCCCGCCCGCCGCATCTCGCCATCACTCACGATATCTAACCCAGCATCCTCTTGATCACGCAATGCCATATCGACCGCATCATCCTGAGCTTCGCGCATATCATCTGGACCATACACACCATGCTGGCTCGCTTCTAATGCGGTATGCAGCCATGCTGGCCAGGCATATGAGCCAATCACACTAGTGGGAAGTAGAGGCAATGGCATATGTATCTCCTCCAAGAATCATTGAATGATAGAATTGAACAAGATGACAGGCTGACAAGGTGACAAGGTGACAAGGTGACAGGCTGTCAAGGTGACGATGGCGGGGCAACATTCCATCCATCGTTCTTGCGCTTTTGCGTTCTTGCGCTTTTGCGTTCTTGCGTTCTTGCGCTCACCTCACCGTCCAGCCACCATCAACAGTGAGTACAGTACCTGTCACGAAACGTGCATCGGTTGAGAGCAAATAGGCAACAGCGGCGGCCACATCTTCGGGAGTACCCATTGTGCCAGTGAGGGGATGCAACTGAGTAAGGCGTGTCTGAATATGCGGATCCGATTGGGCACGTTGGCTCATAGGCGTTGCGATCAGGCTTGGGGCAACAATGTTCACCCGCAATCCGCGCGGTGCATAGAAGGATGCCATCGCACGCGACATTCCGATAACACCCGATTTGGCGGCAGCATAGGCGTGGGTCGCAAAATCCTCATCGCCACCAACCAGGCCGAGTACCGATGCCAAATTCACAATGGCTCCATCACCCGCGCTTAGTAGATGTGGGAGCGCATATTTACAACTAAGGAAGATACTCTTCAAATTGACATTCAGTGTCCACTCCCAGCCTTCTTCAGTGCATGTTTCGACAGGCCCATCACCATAACGGCGGCCACTGGCTCCAGCAGCACAGAATAGCCCATCGATCCGGCCAAGCTGTGTAGCGGCCCGATCGATCGATTCATGAACTTGTGTGGAATCAGTCAGATCACAGACCATAACGACACATGCTTGGCCAATGATTGTAGCTGTTTCGGCAAGCCCGGCAACATTGATATCGAGCGCTCCAATACGGGCGCCTTCCTGTGCGAGCCGCATAGCAGTTGCACGCCCAATACCAGAAGCGGCACCTGTCACCAGGATATTCTTGTCGTGGAAACGTTTGGCCATGCCCTAACCCTTTGCCCTAGTTCCATAGACTTGTGCGACGCGCGCACGATAATCGTCATAGGTTTTGTCAAACAGCTCAGCCGAAGCCTGTGAGCCGATCAAAGCGCCACTGGTGAGCACAAGCGGTGGCTGGCCACGCTTGGTCAAATCATCAGCAACAAGGCACTTCAGCGCATTGACAATCGCGACATAGCCGATTGACGAGCCAGGGCCAACTGGGTATTCCAACCCATCGATATGCACAAGTGCATCACCAACCGGCGTACAGTTGTCGATTACAACATCGGCAACATCTACCAGGCGCTTCCCACTACTATGGCGAGCGGTGGACGCTTCACAATGAGCAACCGAGACAACACCAATCAGTGGCATGCCACGTGCTTTGGCACCTAGTGCGACATCGACGACAACGCCATTCACACCACCATTCGAGAAGACAATCATACTGTCGTGTGGGCCAAAAACAAAATTGCGCAGGATGATCTCACCGAAACCCTCGATCTTCTCAATGAACATCGCCTGACGCTGGCCGTTCGCACCAACAACCTGAGTATGATTTGTGAGCGAGAGTTCGATGATTGGATGAAATCCCGGAAAGCTCCCATGACGAGGGAATATCTCCTCAACTGGAATACGTGAATGCCCGGTGCCAAACAAATGCACAAGCCCACCGGCCGCGATCGAATCGGCACAGATCTGTGCGGCTTGCTCGATTGCTCCTAATTGCGTGGTGCGGATTTTCTCGAGAATATCCTGCGCGCCATCCAAGAACGCAAGTGCTGGGGTAAGGGAACGTGTCTTCAAAGAGGAACTCCTTTATATAGCGCACAATGAGCAGCACACAACACATATATGCCCTGTGCTATGCGCTGCCTGCGCTACTTCTGTAATGGTAGGGTTCGCTTTTCCTTGGCGCTATGGAAAGCGGTATCGACAATCTGTTGGCCAATGCGGCAGGTTTCTGGAGAGAGCGGCCCAGTGATTGGGCTCTCGGTCTTCACACAATGGATCATATACTGAATTGGATTCTGGAATGGTGCATGAATCTCATCGACTGGCCAGGTAATGCCCTCTGGATGTTTGCGGCTCTGTACCCGAATCGTGGGTTCATAGTCATATGAAGTAATCGTCCCCTGGGTTCCCTTGATCACAAAACCGCATTTTGGTTGTGGTTGATGGGTCCATGGATCGGTAAAAGTACTCCAGCGTGTCTCGAACTTTGAAAGGCCGAAATCGTAGCGTGCGACGGTAATGCTATGTTCATCAACTTCCAGGCCCTCTGGCTCATCCATCACTGCCGTAACCTCGATTGGCGCACGGCCATCATGGTACCAAGTACCGAGGGTAGTGCCATAGCCGAGGTAATCAAGCATCGAACCACCGCCAAGCTCAGCGCTATAGAACCAACTAGCAGCCTTGCGTTCGGTTGTTGGCTCAAGCTCAATCTTATCGGCGCCATGCCAGAGTGGGCCACGATTACCATCGTAGAAATGCACCTCACGCACCTCACCAATAACCCCTTCAGTACACAGACGCTTCGCTGTTACGTGGCAAGGGTACCAGGCGAGTGGCCAGTTGATCGCCAACAGTTTGCCAGTCTTTGCCATCGCCGCCAGCATACGATCCGCTTCGGCGAGAGTGGCAGCCATGGGCTTCTCGACAATAATATGTGCGCCATATGGGGCGACCTTCTCAACAAACTCGCCATGGCGCGCAGCTGCTGGGCAGAGAATAACAATATCGGGCTTGGTCTGCTCCATGCAGGCAGCAACATCGGTAAAAACTCGGTCTGCTGCAATGCCAAAGTTTCGGATCGAATCCTGCATGCGATCAGGTTGCTCATCACAGATACCAACAATCTCGGCTTCAGGGTGCTCATATGTCATCCGTAACAAATCACCCATGTGGAAATGTTCGAAATTAATACCAGCAATGCGATAGGGAGCCATAGAACCCTCCTTAAACCACAGAACTACAACCATAACATATTACGAACTAACGATAGACAAGGAGACAAGGAGATCAGATAGCGCATAGCGCATAGCGCAAAACAGGCAAATGTTACTCATAACTCTTGCGTTCTCGCGCTCTTGCGCTTCAATGCTTCAATGCTTTATCGTCCCAATACCGCGCACCGATCCTGGCACTTTCGGCTGCCCATCGTGGCTACTTGCAACGGCCGCAAAGGTTAGTGCCAAACTACGAAGATTATTCTGCGCACTATTGAGCGGAGTACGCTGATCTTCAATTGAGCAGAGTAGTTCGGCCATTGCGCCCTGAAACCCTTCACGAAACCAGGTGCCTTGCAGATCAGGTGTGGCGTATCCCGCCTCAGTGAACAGCGTCACGGTTTGCTCTGAAATACTTGACCCAATACTTACCAGTGATCCCAAGCTCCCAGCCAAAAAGGTGCGATCCTGCTGCCCATGGACAATATCGGCATTAAACGATAATGTTGCCTGCCCATCAGCATAACCAACCAGTGCGCTAGCAAGCATGGGTGGCTTGGCACGCTGGCCTGCACCACGAATTGCATGGGCAACCACATAGGTTGGCTCGCGCGCGCCAAAAAAGCATGTCACCATATCAAACCAGTGGATCGCAAAATCGTAGAGCACCAGATCATGGACCTCATTGAACGGTGTGTCGATGATCCAGGAATGATCCCAGTTGAGCGAGATATGGGCGCTGCGCAATGCACCGATCAATCCACCGGCTACTGCTTGACGCAGGTAGCCAAAATGGGGTGCCCAACGACCATTCTGGTTGACAGCCAGCACACGCCCCTGCTGCTCGGCCAAAGCAACTAGCCGCTCACCAGCATCCAGATCCACAACAAATGGTTTCTGGCTGAGCACATGCTTGTGGGCATGCAAGGCTTCCTCAATGATTGGTACACGTGGAATCGGATATGTTGTTATGTCAACAATCTCGACATCATCACGGCGCAGCAGGTCGCGATAATCGGTGTAGCATGTGGCATGAGGAAAAAACCGATCGCGGCGATCTTCAGCTTTTGCAAGGGTTTTATCGCAGAGTGCAACAACATTGAACCCAGCATGCCGATAGGCCGCCAATTGTTGGCCTGCGATCCCGCCGCACCCAATCAACCCAATTGGCGGGTTGTATCCACGCGGCTGTGGTGGCTGGTACGCAAGTGTAGGCGCTGGAATTTCCTGCGTTTTGGCCACCTTACTGAGGCCATAGTCGTCTTCGAGTGTTTCAGACATTGCTATCTCCATTGGTAGCTGGTCACTCATGCCGAACAACCAGGGGCGACCCGAATTGCCAGATAATCGATGTGCCGCTCTTGGCACATCCTATGTATGTGTTGTTGCTGTGTTCAATCAAGCCTATCACAACCCGGCATTGCCAGCAAGCGCGCAGGGGTTTGCACCAGCATAGCGGCAATGGTGGCGGAGGGAACGCCTCGCTCACGCAGCAGGCCAGCAAACCGCCACACAATTGTCGTAAGCCCTGGGCCACCCCAGCCACCATAGGAGGGCCAGGATGAGCGCCGTGCCATATCACAACTTAGCGCAATCTGGTGCGCAAATCCAGCTTCACAAAGGCGCGCAATATAATCCGCACGCTGTGTATCAGGCGCATACTTCTCTTTACCGATCTGATCATATCCAATCGTAACGCCCTGGCGCACAAGTGCCAGGTGATATTCGTATTCCATACAGCGATCCAGGTGTCCAATCAGAAGGCGCGTTGGGTCACACCCTAATGTGCCAAGAAGGTCTACCTGCTGGAGTGCATGGGTTCCGGCCTCAGTATGGGTTGTAATCAGCGCACCCGTTGCCCGTTGGGCAAGCGCCGCCGCTTGGAACACCTTATGCTCAACGTCCGTAATCGTGTTCAAGCTCGAAGAGGCCTTGATCACTCCAGCCCGAATTGGCAAGCCATCGATCCCAACCGTGATTTCATGAATCATCTGGTTGGCGAGCTCAGAAACGCTACGCTCAGCGACCCATGTGTAGCAATGAATATGCTTCTGCCAGCCGGTGACACACACAACATGGACACCTGTTGCCGCCGAGAGTTGCTGCAAACCAGTTGGATTCCGCCCATAATCACGGGTTGTCATCTCAACCAGAGCACGCCCACCTGCGGCATGAAAACTGCCTAACTCACGCTCTGCAGCGGCACTGTTATCCATACGAAAATCTGGATCAGCTACCGATTCAGGTGGGCTTGTAAGTACATGCTCATGCATGTAGGTGACACCTAGCACGCTTGGCGCAATATCACCACACACGGTACGGATGATTGGCATCGTTATCACGTAGTTGCCCACCATTCCTTCGCGCGCCGTAAGCTCTCAATACATTCTGGCATTGGCTCGTAATTATAGGGTTCATGCTCTATCGAAATAGCGCCGTTATAGCCAATTTCCTTGAGCACCCGCAATACACCAGGAATATCGACAATCCCATCGCCCAATGCACAAGTGGCATGCCCACCAATGGCACGAATATCCTTCAGATGCACATGTACGAGATGACCACGTAATTCACGCGTGGCTTGAACCGCATCGCAACCTTGGGTCGCAAACCAGCCGGTATCGATCGCCGCGCCAACCCATGGTGCAAAGGGTGCAATTGTATCAATAATTTCCTGTGCCGTCTTATGTGGGTGATTCTCAAGGCCCATCCGAATACCGTAGCGCTCGCCAAGCTCGACAACCAGCGGGCCATTCGAAGCATGAAAGCCCTGTGCGAGAACCCGCGCACCAAGTGCCTGAGCCACTTCAAAGACTTTGATCGCCGCCTCGCGTGACACCCCAGGCTGGCCAAACCCAGCAGCATATGAGACTATCGGCATATTGTGTTTCTTGAGAATAGCCACTGCTGTGGCAACCTGCTCGGCTGTTGCTATATGTGGCTCTAAATGCCCGATCCAAAGCTCAATCGCATCAAACCCCGCCTGCTTAATCGTCATAACCATATTCTCGAAGCGCTCGGCTGATTCTGGGCCATGGAACTGGGCAACCGTCGCCTGATGAATTCGGCATCCAGTCACTCACATTGCCATAGCCATGATATCCCAGCGCCTGACCAATATAATTGGCCGTTACAAATGACCATTGCATAGTTCACTCCTATGGGTTATAGAACCATTGACAAGGTGACAAGGTGACAAGGTGACAAGGTGACAAGGTGACAAGGTGACAAGGTGACGCTCTTGGTTCTTGGTTCTTGCGCTCTTGCGCTCTGCGCTCTGCGCTCAGATCATCGCTCCATCCTGAATCAGGCGTGCACACACATCGGCGACTGCGAGATTACGGATCACCCCATCCGCTTGGCTTGCAAGTGCCGCGCTCGTTCCTGCCGCCTGGCCCATCGCCATACACTGGCCCATGCTGCGTACTGAGGCATGCGCGTCGTGTGTGGCAGAAAGGCAGCGCCCGGCAACGACAACATTCTGAAGTGTTTGAGGCAACAAACAGCGGAGTGGAATATCGTAGGTGCGCCCTTGTGGCAGATACTCCCAACGGGTATCACTCCCTGGATGATGATCCTCAATTGGCGCTCCACAGCGTGCTATCGCATCGGGAAACGAACGTGCCTCAAGAACATCCTCGCGCGTAAGCCGGTAATCACCATAGACTCGGCGAGTCTCACGAATGCCAATCTGGGTACTAAAATTCAGCAGGAATGAATGCTCGTATCCAGGGACTTGTTCGCGTAAGAAGCGCGCATACTCAATCGCCTGTTGGCGCCCTGCTACCTCGGCTTGGGTAAGCGCAACTGGATCAGTGCCATCCACATAGGCAATCCGTGTCATATTGGTCGCGATTACACCAGCTATTGGCGTACGATGCGCACTGCCCTCTTCACGTGGGAGTTGATATTCACCGCTTAGGTTCGCCGAACGCATGAGTGCGGTCAAATCCGCACGCTTCACCTGCAATGCACGCGACTCATCGACATTCCCAAGCCGAAATGTGGTGGTTAACGATTGTGCCGGGCCATCTTCACCAGCGGCTTGAAACGGCGCTCCTGCACGAAAACAAAGATCTGCATCGCCTGAAGCATCAATAAAGACACGACCTTCGATCAGACCAAGCCCGCTCTTACCAGCCACCACCAACCCATGTACAACCCCCTCCGCATAAAGTACATCAACACACAGGGTATGCAGCCGCAAACGCACGCCAGCTTCTTGAGCCGCCTGTTCCCACACAACCTGAAGTGTAGGTGGATCATATGTCACCGCTTGGCCTGCGCCATAGCTGCTTGGCCGCTCCAGGATCATACCACGCTCACGCAGCCGCTCAACAATCTCCCAGGGCACACCCCCAACAACCCGCGCTGCATCATTGCCTGGAATGTAAAAGCCATAAAAGGTATCGAGCACCATTGTTGAGGTGCCACCTAGAAAGCCATAACGCTCTACAAGGAGTGTATCGGCACCAGATCGCGCCGCCGCAATTGCCGCAGTGCATCCAGCCGAACCCGCACCCAATACGATCACATCTGCACGCTCAAAGACCGGTAGCTGAGCCATGTACGAGATCATGATTGCTCGCATTCAATAAATATATTCAGAATAATGAAAATTTATCACATCTATTGAATAGTGTCAAGCCAAGAACAACATTCCGTTTACAAGAGCAACATAGGTTGCCTTACAGTTTATTCTATGCTATACTCACTTAGGTAAATATTCATTATATCGAATGTATCCAGATGAATGAGTTATTGCTCTCAAAACAGGGGCTGGCGGTAATGCGGGTTGCACAGGCGCTCTTGGAAATTTCACCTGGTGATCGGGTGGAGCCAGTGCAAGAACAATCCAGCCGTCATGGGGCATCGGTGGGCACAATTCAGGCGGCGTTGGATTATCTACATACCAGCGGCGCTGCCGCCATTGAGGCGCGTGGTCGGCTGGGAAGCTTCGCGATCAGCCTAGATTACCCACAATTATGGCGCTTTGTACAGCGGCGAGCATTGATTGGCGCATTGCCGCTCCCGTATACACGGCGCATCGAAGGGTTAGCAACTGGCCTACGCCAGCAATGCAACCAGCATGCTCTTGAGCTAAATATGCGCTTTATGCGCGGCTCGACGCAACGCCTCCAGGCACTTTCGGCCGGTGAGTTCGATTGGGCGATCATGTCACGCTTTGCAGCGGAGACAGCGGACAGCCATGGGTTTGCAATTGATATCGTCACACTACTCGGGCCATACAGTTACATGGCTGGCCATGTCATCGTTACACGGGCAGGCACGCCATTAGGCCCTGCTGATAGTGGGCTGCGGCCAGGGATGCGCATTGGGATCGATCTACGCTCGGCCGATCACGCTTATAGTATTCGATCACTTGTACGCGGAATGCCTGTAACCCTTGTTCCAATTGAGTATCAGCAAGGCTTACAGCTTGTACGTGAAGCAGCGATTGATGCCACAATCTGGAGCCAGGAAGATTCGCCAACTGTATTCAGCGATCTTAACACTGCTCCATTTGATCCCATCCACGAAGTAGCACTCGCATCACTCGGCGAGGCGGCCATTGTCACCCGCAGCGGGAATCGTGCAGTAGCCAATCTCCTTGGCGCTGTGATCCAATCGAACAGCTTACACCAGATTCAGGAAGCAATCGTATCAGGGCAACGGCTACCAGAGTATTAAGGAGACAAGGAGGCGAGGCTTCGCCGTGAGCTCAGCCGAACGGAGACAAGGTGATGCTCCTGCGTTCCTGCGTTCCATCACTCCAAGAAAAGATGGAAACGCAAAGACGGAAACGCAAAGACGCAAAGATGCAAAGGCGCTAGAGAACAAAGGAACAAAAGGGCAGGCAATAAGGTTCTGCTCCAATGCTCCAATGCTCCATCGTTCCTACGCTCCACTCATGGTATAGTGCGTATGTTTACATTCACCAAAGGAGCCCGGCGTGCTTACCATTCGCCTTCGTGCCCAAGCCGCAATAGCACAACTTCCATCACCAGTTCGCCGGATTCTGGCGCATAGCTTGATTCTCGGGCTCGCAATGAGCGTAGCCGATTTGTTGTTCAACTTCTATCTTGTCAGTCTGGGGTATTCGACAGATACTGCTGGCTATCTTTCAACAATATATCGTTTTGCTGGGGTTGTGGCGGGCATCCCAATTGGCATGCTGATTGATCGTGCAGGAGCGCAGCGCGCCATTCAGATCGGTGCAGCTTTGTATGCAATTGGCTGGGTAGCTCAATTAATGGTTTCAAATATTTGGGCGCTCGGTGTCACACAAGCGATTATTGGCGCAGCTGGGCTTCTGACTCTCACATCGGTCGTACCACTGCTCACGAATGTGATTCATAGTGAACAACGTGCTGCAATCTTTGGGCTAAACGCAGGTGCGGCCATGGTGATAGGCCTGATCGGCGCAACTGTTGGTGGTATTTTGCCAGCCTTGTTTGGTGGTCTTATTGCGGTTGACCCGCAATCGACAACTGCCTATCGTTTGGCATTATGTAGTGTAGTCATACTAAGTCTCATGGCACTATTACCGGTACTCAAGGCGATTCCGCTCCTACCCGATGCGGCTCCGCGTACCAATGCAGCCGGGGCTGGGCAAGCCAATGAGCGATTACCATTCATATTCATTGTCCGAATGACCCTCCCATCATTACTCCTCGGGATCGGCGCTGGTGTCTTCCTGCCCTTCCAGAATTTATTCTTCCGCCAGCAATTTCAGCTCTCTGATGCAGTTGTCGGAACCGTTCTCGCATGTGGCTCACTGATTATGGGCTTAGGGGCGATGTTTGGTTCACCATTTGCAAAGCGCCTAGGGCTCAAGCGGGCAGCGGCGATCCTTCGGCTTGGCTCTGCACCAGCAATGTTACTCATGCTCTCACCAAACCTCATCCTCACAATGATTGGCTTTTTTATTCGCGGTGCGTGTATTGGTGCCAGTTTTCCGCTCAACGACGCCTACACAATGCAGCTTGTCTCTCCTCGTAATCGTGGCACAATTGTCAGCTCGACAAGTATGGTGTGGTCGTTAGGTTGGGCAGCAACTGCATCGTTAGCAGGCTTGATCGAAAAACAGTATGGCTTCGCACCCTTGCTTATCGTGGGTACGGTTTCCTATGTGTTATCGGGCATCGCCATATTCGCGTTGCCAGTCGAGCAGGGTTCAAAATAACCTCATCGGGAGATCAACTAGTACCATTTGTGGTACGATACAATCGTAACGAAATCCAGTCACACCGCTGTAATTAGTATCGGAGGCTCTATGGAAAACCAACGTTCTGAGCCAGGTGCCGAGCGCGATGATACCTCGCCAGCCCGCCAGCGGCGCGATTTTCGGCAGTTTCAGAATCTCATCGATCAATTGATTGGTCAGGCGCGCCAGGAAGGGCACTTCGATGATTTGAGCGGCACAGGAAAGCCGATCGATACAAGCGATGATACCCATGTTGCCGAGGAAGATCGGCTTGGGTTTCGCATGCTTAAATCGCATGGCTTTGCCCCACCATGGATGGAAGCGCGTCGTGATATCGAAACGGAACGCAAGAAGGCCGAGTCCTGGCTGCGCCGCACAAACACGCGCTGGCCAGGGATGCATGCTGCGAGCCAAACCGCAGCGCGGGTGGAGTATCGCACAATGTTAAGTGAATTGCGCAGTATGATCCTCAATTACAATCTCACTGCGCCGCAGGCTGCTGGGCAGATCGAAGGGATTGATCTGGAAGCTGAGCTGAAGAAACTTGGATCAGGCTAGTATTCTTATGATAAAATCCATCTGGAGAAGCCGCTGCACTGGCAGGTTGGGAGAAATAGCATGACTGAAGGACAACGCGTTCCGCGCCGTGATGAAATCCCGCGCGAATATACATGGAATCTTACCCCTGTCTATGCCGATGATGCTGCCTGGGAGGCACACATTGCACAACTGGAAGCCTTATTACCTAGCGCAAGCGCCTTACAAGGCACACTCACCAATGGTGCCGAAGCCTTACTAACTGCACTCCAAACCCGTGATGAGCTCGAAAAACAGCTCTGGCAGATCTACATCTATGCTGGGCGCCGCTACGACTCAGACACTGGTGATTCTACTGGACAAGCCCTTGGCGAGCGTGCAGGTTCGCTGGTTGCACGTGTTAGTGCGGCACTCGCATTCATTGAGCCAGAAATCCTCACCATCCCAGATGCACAAATTGCCGAATGGCTCCGCGCAACTCCCGCACTCCAAACCTACGAATATGCCTTACAGCGTTTAGCAGCACAACGCGAACACATCCGCTCTGCCGAAATTGAGGGTATCCTGGCAGAGTTTAATGATATCACACGGGCACCAGGCGAAATCTATGAGGCACTGACATCGGCAGATCTGGCGTTCCCTTCAATCGAAGATGAGCAGGGCCAGACGATTCAACTATCGCATGCCCGTTACGGTCGGCTGATTGAAAGCCAGGATCGACGTGTGCGCCGTGATACGTTTAAGA
>JANLSE010000677.1:0-29451 GCA_031362265.1 Roseiflexaceae bacterium | reverse complement strand
ATCGACGCGTGCCTGGCCGCGATCGTGGATGCCGGGCTGCGATGGCGCCAGTTTGAACCCACCGCGCCGCACGGTCCAGCGGGCCGACAGCGGGCCAGCGCTACATGCCCGCGAATCCTGTATGCACGCTGCCAACGCCATCCGCCGAGGGCAGCCCGTGGAAACGAGCCTTTATAAGCCGGTCAAGCGCTACCTGGAGTCCTTGGGCTTCGACAGCAGCACGTGCCTGGACACGGAAACGATCCTCAGCGCCAGCTGGAACCGTGAGCGACACCCCATCGATCGATTGTCCTGTCATCCGCTTTGCGGCATCTGCTAGTTCACGTACAAGCAAGCCAAACACTTCGCTGGCGCGCACTTCTGCATAAAGCAGGTTACAAGCCATTTCGCCTCCGATATCGCGGACATGATAAGGCAGCCGCTCCAGGAGTTTGGGTGGTATGTTGCCTGCTCGACCCATTAATCGGGTGCAACCAATCAGTGTTGTTTCCGCATTGCCAACCAGTGATTGTGCAGCCGCTTCCCCAATCAATAGCTCATGCATTGTCTGGCGGGCCAATGCTGGCATGGCACTCGCCCCGTGAGCGAACGTTACGAGTTGGGGCAATCCATCATTGCGTATAAATGCAGCACGTGCCACATGGGTGCCGATATCAATGCCAATGTCCATGATCAGCTCCTAAATATTGTACTATTGACACTATATAAAATGAAAAGAATTACGACGTCCAAGACGTCGCTTTAATTTAGTGTTAAATATACACTAATTATATTAGCTTGTCAAGATCACAGATACGCCACCAACTGCACGTTCTATAACGGGTTCTTCCAAACTTGATTCTACGGCAGTAGGTTCGGCAATCAGAGCTTCAGAAGCAACAACGCGGTTACGACCGCTACGTTTGGCGATATACAAGCAATCATCTGCACGGCCAATCAGTTCCTGTAATAGTTTTTCGCCTTGCCGAAGCTGAACCGCGCCAATACTGATTGTTACATGGAGCATCCCATCCGGGGTTGTGATATGGCGCTCCATTGCCTGACGTAAACGCTCAGCTACCATCAGTGCCGCAATCAGATCAGTGTCGGGCAAGAGAACGACAAACTCCTCGCCGCCAATTCTGCCCAGCAAATCACTAGATCGAAGTGATGAACGGCTTAGTTCTCCTACTGAGGCAATCACTTGATCACCGATTGGGTGACCAAAGCGATCATTTACCTGCTTGAAGTGGTCGATATCTAGCATGAGCAGTGTAAGTGCGCCATTGTAGCGACGCGCACGATCTAATTCTAGTTGGCCGCGCTCAAAAAAGGCATGGCGGTTAAGCGATTTACTCAATGGATCGATTGTAGCGATATGATAGATCTGTGCTTGGCTAAGAAAATCGCAGCGTGAATCGAACTCTAACACCGCGCACATGAGTACACCAGCGATGGTTGCACAAATCGCGTGTAAATCAATTGACACCCATATATTTGAGCCAGTGCCCCATATCGAAACGAGTAAAGCCAGCCCAATCACTGCAAAGAGCAGGAGGCTGGTACTTATACGCAGGCGTAGCATTAAGGTCGTTAGGAAGGTTGTATAGAACAGCCCGATTGTTGCTGTTACGGTTTGCGAATTGCTTTGACCAGTACTCATCAAGAGCATGAGGCTAAATGTAACCGGGAGTAGACTAACAAGCGGGGCGATTATCTGGTAAAACCAACTCGGTAGCATATTCGCGTAGGCCTGCCGCAGAATTAAGCCAGATAGCAAGATACTGGATAATCCAATTAGAGCTGTGGTGAATAATGTGGTTGTATGCACCTGCATACCCATCACCAGTTCACTGATTAATCCCAATATAATATAGGCGCTGAAAAGAACGGCTGCACACAACACTAGGCGGCGTATGCGCAACACAAAAAATCGAAGAAATGGCTTTTCTACTGGCTGTTGAAAACGTAAGCCAGTTAACGCCTCGCGGATGTTCGTAGAAATCTGCTCGCCATGCAGACCATGAAAAATAGCACTGATCTCGTTTACCTGGAGGATGCCGCTCATAGTGCCTCCTAAGGTACCTGTGTAGTTAGAGTAATCTATGTGACTATCATACGCTACTCTTTTACAATAAACCTTTACAACTATGCGTCGGAAAGGTTAAAGGAATGATCAGAATGATATTTAGATCTGCAGTTTAGTTAACAAACACTGTTCAAAAGATGTACATTTTTGCAAATGGTTACACTCAAGTAATTGCAGCGCAACCTAATAACTGGCCAACACCTCGTTCGCTCAAGATCTCTGGGGTTTGTGAAGAAGCGACTCGATTGCGTCCGGCATGTTTAGCAGCATACAGGTAGATATCTGCGTGGCGAATAAGTTCTTGTAATAATGGTTCGGTCATGCTGAGTTGTGCCACGCCAATACTTACGGTTACATTCAATGTACCGGTTGGGGTTTCAATATGTGATTCGAGTGCAAAGCGCAAACGCTCGGCCACAATCAATGCTGCCCCAAGATCTGTATCGGGCAGGAGAATTGCGAATTCTTCGCCGCCAACGCGGCCAAATAGATCGCTTGAGCGCAGTGAATGGCGGCAGGTATCGCTGAACGAGGCGATCACCTGATCTCCAATTGGATGACCAAAGCTATCATTGATCTGCTTGAAATGATCAATATCGATCATCAGCAGGCTTAATGAACCGTTATAGCGGCGAGCACGATCGATCTCCATTTGGCCACGCTCAAAAAAGGCATGGCGGTTGAGGGTTTTGCTTAGTGGATCGGTTGTTGCGATACGATAGAGTTGCGCGTGACCAACAAAATCACTGCGGATATCGTATTCAAAAACAGCACAGGCAAACACTCCAAAAACCACAGCAACATACGAATGAATATCAAATGGGATCGTTACATTCGCCCCGGTTCCCCAGATTGTTGCAATGGTGATGGCACCAACCGCTAAGACAAGTGCTAGGTTATAGTTGACACTGATGCGCAAAATGAGTGTGACAAGCATGACACAATAAAAGAGCCCAACTGAGGCAGTCATGATATCGAAGGTGCTATGATTACTATGAATCAGAACCATAAGATTGGCAGCGATTGGTATGACTACGATGAATGGTGTCAGTAATTGATGATACTGTGTTTGGGGCTGCCGCGCATGTGAGTGGTGGAGTATCCATCCCACCAGTAAGATACTCGATAAACCTAGTAGTGCAGCTTTGAGTAACACAAGTAGTGGCATACTTGCGAAGGCCATGCCTTCACTCGTTAACTCGAGTACAATGAAAGCGAGAAAGAGGATTCCAGTCAGGTGTACAAATCGGCGTATTCGTAAGAGGTAGAAGCGTAAGAACGATTGCTCAATGAGCGGCTCGAAGCGAAAATCGGCTGAAGTTTCGGTTGCATGTTGTGGAAGGGGTTTGCCATGCATGCTTGCGAAAATCGTATTGAGTTCGGTTGCATACGCTAGGTCTTTCATACGCCCTCAAGTGACTTTGGTTTCCCACAGAACTTCTATGGACATCATACACTATCTTACTTTGCAAGGAAGTTGCAACTAGTGAACAATCGCAAGTGACTCTTGTAAAAAATCGTTTTTGTGGCGAAGGTACTCTATGTCAATTGAATTGGCTCCCACGAATCCATATGGTCTTCCACTTCGAAGTCCGATCATGGTCGCATCTGGTTGCCTTGGGTATGGGGTCGAGCGTGTACAGAGCGCATTCATTGATCAAATTGGTGCATTTGTCACCCCTACTACACACCAGCGGCGGCGTGGGTCACCCCAAAGACTCATCGAAGTGCCAGGAGGTGTGCTGGCGATTGGCAATTGGCCTGGGCGCAGTATCGATGTGATACTTGATCGATATACACCAATCTGGGCTAACTGGCGAACCCCTGTATTACTAAGCATTGCTGGTGATGATATACAAGCCGCTGTTGAAATTGCAATGCATATAGAAGGGTTGGAAGGCCTTGCGGGCATTGAATTGAATTGCGCTGAGGTAGGTTCCTTACTGGCCGTGAGTGCCTTGGTAAAGGCGGTGCGCACCGCGACGTTTGTGCCACTCTTAGTAAAATTACCAGCTCAGCCCGATGACTTGGTGGTATGGGCGCAGGCGGCGGCTCACAATGGTGCTGATGCGCTCGTACTGGCTGCTCCGCCAGTTGGCCAATGGTTCGATGTTGTAGGCCAACAGTACAATGGTTGGCTGTGTGGCCCCGGGCAGCACCCGATTGCACTTGCACGGTTAGCGAAGGTTGTAGCAGCGGTTCAGATACCGGTGATTGGTAGTGGTGGCATAACCGATCTGGCCGGAGTGCAACGGATGTTATCTGCTGGTGCCACTGCCATTCAGATTGGTTCAGCACTATTGGCAGATCCAGGCTTGGCAGCGCGGCTAGCGACAGAGATGATCAGCTAGTTAGGCCCCAACCGCGCGTTCGTGTAGTGGCAGTAGCCCTTCTAATGCACGACAGAAATTGTGCAGGTCGAACGGTTTCTCAATCGTTGGCACACCCATATCGCCAAGCAAATCGCGAACACGGCGGCTCGGAAGCTCATTGCAGACAAGCAGTACCGGGAAGCGCCCACCGCCAGAAGAACCGCGGACGGTGTCGAGCCACATGTATCCGCTTGGATCCGATGCAGACCAATCACATACAACCACATCTGGCACATTTGATGCCATTGTGCGGCGTGCATTGTCGAGGTGATCGGTGACCATGACTGCATAACCCTCAACTCTGAGGATCGATTCAAAGAGCTTTGCGAGATCGGGATCTTCTTCAATAACCAATACCATAGCACGCATGGCGCCTCTCCCTGAATAACATGGTCTTTTTGTTGTGCTGGACAGAGGGAAAGCGATGAAGTACTATCGTAGGATACGCTTGCCACACACATTCTTCGCGACAATAGGTCGTATTCTGTTATTAGGATCCTGGATTCGGCTTTGGAACCACACATATCATCGTACTACCACGACGCTATGCATGCTTCAACAATACCATTTTAGTGCTACTGGCTAAGCTAAATCTGATCTTATGGATAAATCCCTCGAATACTGTTAGCATCGGCAACCCGCCGCACTGCCAGTAGATACGCTGCCATGCGTAAGGTGGTTTCGCGCTCCTGTGCAAGTGAATACACTTGGTCGAAAGCACTTACCATAATATGCTCAAGGCGTGCGTTTACATCGCGTTCTTCCCAAAAAAACGATTGCAAACCTTGCACCCACTCAAAGTAGCTAACAGTTACGCCGCCAGCATTAGCTAGAATATCTGGAACAACCGGGATTCCACGGCTTGCCAGGATAGCGTCAGCATCCGGAGTTGTTGGACCATTGGCACCTTCCACCAATACCTCACAACGCAAGCGCTCAGCATTTTCTTCTGTGATCTGATTCTCTAATGCGGCCGGGATCAGCACTGTACATGGGAACTCTAGCAACTCACTGTTCCCTACCCGCTTAACTCCAGTTGCGGTATACCCTTCGAGTAATCGGCGCGGATGTTGTGCAACATAGTTTTGCATTGCAGCTATGTCGAGCCCATCGGCGCACACATACCCACCAGTGGCATCACTAATACCAACAACTTTGCAGCCTAATCGCTCCGTGAGCAGCGCGGTAGTCCCACCAACATTACCAAAGCCCTGCACCACAACGCTTATTGTGTCGAGTGGGCGTTGCATGCGGCTGGCCCATTCGCGCACCATGAGGCTGACTCCACGGCCAGTAGCTTCGACGCGACCGTTTGAGCCACCCACAATTACTGGCTTTCCAGTGACGACTGCATTGACAGTATGGCCCGCATGCATCGAAATCGTGTCCATCAGCCACGCCATCACCTGTGGGTTGGTATTTACATCAGGTGCAGGAATATCCTGATCAGGCCCGATCAGCAGCGAAATTTCGGTTGTAAAACGCCGGGTTAGCCGTTCCAACTCACTGAGCGAGAGTTTGGAAGGATCGACAATGACGCCACCTTTCGCGCCACCATATGGGATATTCACCAGCGCACATTTCCATGTCATCCACATGGCGAGTGCGCGAACTTCATCAATATCGACAGCTGGATGGTAGCGGATGCCACCCTTGGTTGGGCCACGCGCCAGATTATGTTGAATGCGATAACCAGTAAAGCACTGGGTTGAGCCATTATCCATCTTAACGGGAAATGTCACCGCTAGTTCACGCTGCGGGACACGCAGCATATCGCGAATATCCTGAGGGAGTTCCAGCATTGCTGCTGCATCATCAAATTGTTGCTGTGCTATTAGAAAGGGATTATTTTGCTCAGACACCATTGTCATTGCCTCCATGTACCTACACCAACGGCCCCATTGCCGCGTGAAGAGCGTACCACAGATAGACATCTGTGTAAACCTGTCAGATCTTTCGTTGATCCGCTAGCATTCGCGGGCGGCCTTTCACACAAGGTGCGACCCTCGGAGCGATTGGAACGTTAATAGCAGCACTAGGTCGCACCTGACAGGTTTAGGGCGACTCGACTTGACGCATTCTTCACCTGCGCGTACAATCCCCGCAATCCGACGATAACGATCTAACCAATAGTTGTGCTTTGGCACTGCGCTGGCATCCATGTGGCTGTATAGGCTGATTCTTTGGAGGAATCATGGCTCACGGTGCTATTTCTGGCATGCTGACGCGTGCCGAGCTTGGTGAACGCATTGAATATGGCGAAATCGAAACGGTGCTGACGGTCTTCCCAGATCTGTATGGTCGCCTGATGGGGAAGCGTGTGACCGGCTCGTATTTTCTAGATTATGTTGCCGATGGTGGTATGCACGCCTGTGATTATCTCCTCGCCTGTGACATGGAGATGGATGCGATCCCTGGCTATCGTTTTGCGAACTGGGAACGTGGCTATGGCGATATGCATTGCGTACCAGATTTTTCGACCTTACGGCACATAGCCTGGCTCCCAAAGACGGCGCTTGTGATTTGCGATCTCTTCAGCGACTCAACCCACGAGCCCATTGAGGTTGCCCCACGCCAGATGTTGCGCCGCCAGATCGAGCGGGCCGCCGCGTTGGGCTTTAGCGTCAAATGTGGTTCTGAATATGAGCTGTATTTGTTTAATGAGAGTTATGCCTCTGCTGCTGCAAAAAACTTCCATGATCTTCAACCGATTGGTGGCTATAACGAGGATTACCATATTCTTCAAGGCACCAAGGAAGAAGATCTGATGGCAACATTGCGCCGCTCACTTGATCAAAGCGGCGTGCCAGTTGAAACAAGTAAGGGTGAGGCAGGTTTAGGCCAGCAGGAATTGAATATTCGATACAGCAATGCGCTGACACAGGCTGATCGAAATGCGCTCTATAAACATGCCGCCAAGGAAATCGCCTGGCAGCAGGGCAAGGCAGTCACCTTCATGGCGAAGTGGGATGAGCGCCATACTGGTTCGAGTGCACATCTCCATCTGAGCCTGTGGAATGGTGATGATACTCCGGCCTTTGTAGGCGAGGAGCAGTTTGGGCCGGTCAAAGGGAGTACGACCTTCCGGCACTTTCTTGGTGGCTGGATGGCGCATACCCGTGAGCTGTCGGTTTGTTTTGCCCCCTACCCAACGTCATACAAACGCTATCAATCACGCTCCTGGGCACCTACTGCCATCGCTTGGAGCTACGACAACCGGACGGCTGGATTTCGTGTAGTTGGGCGTGGCAAATCGCTACGGATTGAATGCCGCATCCCTGGAGCGGATGCAAACCCGTATGTGGCCTATGCAGCAGCACTGGCAGCCGGGCTCGATGGGATCGAGAATAAAATCGAGCCGCCATCAATCTTTGAAGGCGATATCTATGCTGCCCGTGAACTACCACGTGTGCCAGCAACCTTGTATGAGGCAATCAGCGACTTTGAGCGTAGTGAGTTTGCACGCAAGGCGTTTGGAGAGGCTGTCTACGAACACTATCTCCAGTTTGTACGTACCGAACAGCGTAAGTTTGATGAGGTCGTCACATCCTGGGAGCGCGCAAGGTATTTTGAGCGAGCTTAATACAAAACATGTGAGCATGCGAGCAGGGCTTCGATAATGGTTTGCTCATATGCTCATATGCTTATGGTTAGGAAGAATATATGCGACTTCAGAATAAAGTGGCCCTGATCACTGGTGCAGGGCAGGGAATCGGGCGTGAGACAGCACTGTTATTTGCGCGTGAAGGAGCTGCGGTTGTTATTGCGGATATGAATGAAGCAACCGGGCAGTCGGTCGTTGCTGAAATCAGTGCTGCGGGCGGGCAAGCTAGTTTTGTACAGGTGAATGTCTCGAAGGCTAGTGATGTTGAGGCAATGATTGCCCATGCCGAGAAGACGTTCGGCGCACTGCATGTCGTATTCAACAATGCGGGCATCTCTCACAAAGATGATGATGATGCTGTCAAAACGGAAGAAGCCGTCTGGGATCTCACCTTCGATATCAATGTCAAGGGTGTGTTCTTTGGCTGTAAATATGGCATACCAGCGCTGCGCCGCGCTGGAGGTGGCTCGATCATTAACACTGCATCGTTTGTTGCACTACTCGGTGCTGCAACTCCCCAGTTGGCGTATACCGCCAGTAAAGGTGCAGTGCTCTCGATGACCCGTGAACTGGCTGTGATCCATGCGCGCGAGCAGATTCGTGTGAATGCGCTCTGCCCAGGCCCATTGCGAACTGAGTTGCTTATGAAATACCTTGATACCGAGATGAAGCGTCAGCGGCGCCTCGTCCATATCCCGATGGGGCGGTTCGGTGAGGCTCACGAGATTGCGAAGGCGGTACTATTCCTCGCTTCCGATGAGTCTTCCTTCACGACAGGTGCAACCTTTCTTGTTGATGGTGGGATTACCGCAGCGTATGTAACACCGGAATGATTGGAGCATTGAAGCATCGAAACAATGAAACATCGAAACGGCTGCCTTACCAATAGCACTTGATTCCTGCTCCAATGCTCCAATGCTCCAATGCTTTAACGCTACTATGACAAATACACCTCACATTCTGGATGTGCTGATCATCGGCGGTGGAGTCGTCGGTTGTGCTGTGTTGCGAGAGGTATCACGTTACGCAGTGCATGTGGCGCTCTGTGAGGCCGAGGGTGATGTTGGGGCTGGTATTAGCCGAGCGAATACTGCAATCGCCCATACCGGATTTGATGCACCGCCAGGAACGCTTGAGGCACAGCTTGTTACTCGTTCGCATCAGGTCTTTGCCAAGTTGTGTGCTGAGCTTGAGGTCGACACGCGGCCATGTGGCGCGTTGATGTTGGCCTTCGATGCGGCAGATATTGCGCGGCTTGGTGAGTATCAGCGGAAGGCTGCCACCCATGGGGTTTTGGTCGAATGGGTTGAGCGTGCAGCATTGCTGGCCGAGCGCCCATACCTTAACCCACAGGTGCAGGCTGGCCTACGCATCCCTGGCGAGATGCCTGTCGATTCATTTAGGCTTACCTTGGCCTACGCAGAATCTGCGGTACGCGCAGGCGCTGAAATCTGGTTGGATGAGCGAGTTGAGGCGATCGAACAACAGAATACAACGCTGTTAGTGCGAACATCGCGGCGCGAAATACAGGCCCGTTTTGTGGTTAATGCGGCAGGAATGGCAGCTGCTCAGATGGCTAACATGTTGGGCGATACATCATTTACGATTCGCCCACGTAAAGGCCAGTTGATTGTTGTTGACCCAGCGGATGCCCCGCCAATTGATACGATTCTCTTGCCAACACCTTCGCCAACAACAAAAGGCATTCTGATCACCCCAGCTGCACATGGCAACCTGCTACTTGGGCCAACCGCAGAAGATGGTACTGATCCATCTGATTGGGCAACGACGGATACAGGGCTAGCTCAGGTGATGGCAGGTGTACAGCGCTTGGTTCCAGAATTGCGCGTGACGCAACCAATCACATCCTATGCGGGGCTGCGTTCGGTTGGGTATGAGTGGGATGGACAAGCCTATGTGCCAGCCCAAGATTACATTGTGAGAACCGCAACTAACTGCCAACGAATGCTCCATGTTGCTGGAATTCGTTCGACTGGTCTCTCAGCTTCACCAATGTTGGCGGTGCATGTGGTGGAACAGCTGGTGGGGATGGGGTTAGAATTGAGTGCAGCTATGCCTTCCCCAAGCAGGAATGCCAAAACGCAAGGGCGCAAAGATGCAAAGACGCAAATAAGAGCAAATGTTTTGGATCTTGAACCCCTGGACACTCAGGTGATCTGCCCATGCGCGCAGGTGACTGCCGCGCAAGTGCGTGATGCCATCCATGGGCCGGTGCCAGCCTACACCCTCGATGCCCTGAAACGGCGCTTATGGGTCATGGCCGGGCCTTGCCAAGGGGCACGTTGTATCGCGGATCTGGTTCTGCTCCTGGCCAAAGAACATGCCTGTGATGTGAGTGAGGTTCGTAAGCATGCCATAGGGTCAGAGGTTGTACTGAACCAAGAACTAAGAACAAGAGAACAAGAGAACAAGAATCAAGAATTGCCCAGAGGGCACCCAAACCAAGAACAAGAGAACAAAGCTAGAGATGTGAGTATCGCGCCTTCTCATGCGTTCGAGGAGCGCTGCGCGGCACTTCTTGCACAGATTGGGGAGACTGAATTGACGCGTGGCAACCTGGGTATTCCAGGGACACGGCCAGCAGGGATTTTGACGGCGGGCGGAGCGCTACGGTTACTGGCAGCAACCGGAAGGGTGCCAGGATTACGGGCGGTGATTGTTGGGCAAGCACAATGGCTTCCGGATCTCACCGAACTCTTGGAATTGGCTGGCATGTCCGTGGTGGTTGTTCTTCCAGAAATTGCAGAGATTATCGGTTGGCTACGGGTAGCTGCGGTGCGTAAGTTGGATGGTAGCCAGGTAGTATGCGATTTGGTGATTCTTACATAGGAATCGAGCGCACAATAGACTGACCAGGAGGAGACACGGAGACCAGGTGATACCTGCTCTTACACTTTGCGCTCTTGCGTTTTTGCGTTCTTGCGCTCCATCGCTTCAATGCTTATGACATATATTCTTGGAATTGATCAGGGTACAAGCCAAACAAAGGCCTTAATCATGGATGCCGGTGGGAAGGCGTTGGCGACACATAGTGCGCCAGTTACGACCACCATCATTGGTGAGACGCAGATCGAGCAAGATCCAGAGCAGATTCTGGCCTCGATAGAAGCGGCTTGCGCGCCACTTTTGGATCGCTACCCAGCTACTATTGTAGGGCTAGATAATCAAGGTGAATCGTTTCTCGTATGGGATGCGCAGACTTGTCAAGCCTATACACCGGTTATTTCTTGGCAGGATAAACGTGGCGCTGCGATCTGTAGTGAACTGTTTGCAACAGGCCACGACCCGCTGATCCGTGCGAAAACAGGGTTATTATTGGATAGCTATTTTACTGCGCCGAAGCTTGCGTATGTCTTACGTCAGAATCCGCAACTACGCGCCATGGCCGAAGCGGGAACCTTGCGCTTTGGTACGCTCGATACCTGGATTTTAGCTCGGCTTGGAGTTGGCCAACCGTATCTGACTGACCCAAGTACCGCGGCTCGTACACTCTTATTCAATATACATACACTGAGTTGGGATAGTGAGCTCCTGGCATTATTTGATATTCCAGCGGCTATTCTGCCAGGCGTGGTACCTTCTGCTGGGGCATGTGCCGAATTGGTAGTTGCAGGGCATCGATTAGTCCTGCATGCGTTGTTATGTGATCAGCAAGCAGCATTATTCGGGCAGGCGTGCCTCGTACCTGGCCAAGCGAAGTGTAGTTTTGGCACTGGGGCTTTTATGCTTGTGAATACGGGGAACAAACCAGCGCAATCTACGCATGGATTGCTTAGTACCATCGCATGGCAGATTGGCTCTGTGACCCAGTATGCGCTCGATGGAGGGATTTTTACGGCAGGCGCGGCCGTTGAGTGGCTCCGCGATGGGCTTGGCGTGATAGCCTCCAGTGCGGAGAGTGGCATATTGGCCGAACAGGCGAACCCAACGACAACGCCAATCTGTATTCCCGCACTTGCCGGGCTAGCCGCACCATATTGGCAACCACAGGCGCGTGGCAGTATTTTTGGTTTAAGCCGTGGCACCGGGCGTGCTGAATTGGTGCGCGGGATGCTCGAAGGGTTGGCACTGCGGGTTGGCGATGTATTGCTGGCCATGCAGGCTGATGCGGGGCTGATAATACCACACCTGCGGGTAGATGGTGGGCCAGCGCGCAATACATTTCTGATGCAGACAATCGCTGATGATCTTGGGGTTGAGGTTCAAGTAGCGGGCGAAGTCGAATCGACTGCCACAGGTATCGCGCAGCTTGCACGCCACGCGGCCCTTGGAGTCGATCTGACCGAGCTGAGTGCTGCTTGGCAACCTTCACATATATATACACCACAGATTGGGGCAGAACAGCGCAGATTGAGGCGGAGAGATTGGGAACGGGCGGTAAACGCAATGTTGGGATTTTATGGGGAGCGTACCGCGCATAGCGCATAAGCGCCGGGTACCCTCTGGTGTGTAGTTCTTCTGTTCACGATCAGGAGGCATTCTATGTCCACGCACGACCATGACGCCGATGTAAAGCAGCTCCATAGCATGGGCTATGCGCAAGAGCTATCGCGCCGCATGAGCGGATTCTCCAACTTTGCGATCTCATTCGCGATCATCTGTATTGTCGCTGGTGGTATTACTGCGTTTCAATCGGGCTTGAGCGCAGCTGGCGGTGCCTCGATTGGCATTGGCTGGCCAATTGGTAGCCTGTTTGCATTTATTGTGGCATTAGCCATGGCGCAAATCGCTTCGGCCTATCCAACTGCTGGTGGCCTCTATCACTGGAGCTCGATTCTGGGTGGTAAGGGTTGGGGTTGGGCAACAGCCTGGTTCAATCTGCTCGGCCTGATTTTCGTGGTCGCATCGGTTGATGTTGGCCTCTACTTTCTGTTGAATGGCCTGATTATTAACCCAATGTTTGGTACTGATCTCAATCAGATCGGGGCAATAGAACTGTTCGGTACTCCATTCAGTATTCCACAGTTCCTGATCGTCACCGTTGTTGTCATTACGCAAGCGTTGTTCAACCACTTTGGCATTCGTGTCACAACGCTGCTAACCGACTTTAGCGGGTATCTGATTTTCGCGACGGCGCTCATTCTGACAATCGGGCTACTTGTCGCTGCACCAAGTATGGATTTTGGCCGATTGTTCACCTTTACAAATTTCACCGGTGATCCAGGTGGTGGAATTTGGCCGCAGACGAGCAGTATGGTAACGGCATTCACGCTTGGCCTGATCCTGGTGTGTTACACAATTACTGGGTTCGATGCCTCGGCGCATACCTCGGAAGAGACACGTGATGCGGCGCGTAGCGTACCGCGTGGTATGCTTCAGGCAGTGATTTGGTCATGTTTGTTCGGCTACATCATGGTTTGTGCCTTTGTGCTGGCGATGCCAAGTGTAGAAGAAGGGGCGGCTCAAGGGTTTAATGTGTTCTATTGGCTGCTGGAGGGATCGGGAATGCCCGGTTTCCTACGCGTGCTGATTTCAATCGGGATTGTCTTCTCAAACTATCTTTGTGCGCTTGCTGGCATGACCTCGCTCTCACGTATGCTCTTTGCATTTGCGCGCGATGACGGGTTGCCGTACTCTGGTGCACTCAAATCTGTCAGCGCCAGCTATCGAACCCCTGTGACGGCGATCTGGGTTGGGGCAGTGCTCACAATTATTGGCACGATCTATGCGCCAGCATTTAGTGTATTGGCCGCAGGCTGTGCAGTGTTCCTGTACCTCTCGTATGCCATGCCAATTGCTGCTGGTTTGTTAGCAGAAGGCAAGAGTTGGTCACAGAAAGGGCCATTTAATCTTGGTGGTTTCTCCAAACTCGTAGCAGTGCTGGCGATCATTGGTGCACTTGTATTGGCATGGGTTGGCTTTCAGCCGCCGAACGAGAAAGTACTGTATGTAGGGATCGCCCTGGCGATTGTGATGGTGATTATCTGGTTCGCATTTGAGCGTAAACGTTTCCTAGGCCCACCGACTGGTGATCGGATCACTCAACTCCAGAGTAAGATCGCTGAGACAGAGTCGAAGCTGTCAAAGGGCAGCTAGATGACACGATGACCAAATGACAGGGTGACAAAGTGCCACGAGAGCTGTACGATCTCGAAGTAGCAGCGTCACCCTGTCACACCCTCACTCTGTCACCTCGTCACCGCCTACCACCCACGATCGGTCGCCTTCAGGGTCTTCACCAGATCGGCGGCCTTCCCAAGGTAGGTTTCTGGGGTGAGGGCTAACAACTCAGCCTTCACCTCTTCTGTCACATGAAGTTCAGCAACGAAACTATGCAGTACCTCTAGGCTCAATGGGCGGCCTCTGGTGAGGTTTTTGAGTGTCTCATAGGGTTCTGGGAAGCCCTCGCGGCGTAAGATAGTCTGGACAGCTTCGGCGAGTACTTCAGGATGTGCTCGCAATTCTTCGAGGAGCAGTTCATGATCGACTTGGATCTTCTGTAGCCCCTTCAGTAGGCGTTTGTAACTTAGCAGCGCATGCCCGAATGCCACCCCAAGGCTGCGCAATGTGGTACTATCGGTGAGGTCACGTTGTAATCGTGAGATTGGTAGCTTGCGCGAAAAGTGTTCCAGTAGCGCATTTGCCAAGCCTAAATTCCCCTCAGCATTTTCAAAATCAATCGGGTTGACTTTATGCGGCATCGTCGAAGATCCCACTTCGCCGGGGCGTGCGGCCTGTTTGATATACCCATCGCTAATATAGCGCCATATGTCCTGGCTAAGGTCGATCAGGATACTATTGGCGCGCTTGAGGGCATCACATAATTCTACGAGTGTGTCGTGTGGCTCGATCTGCGTTGTCAGTATAACTGGCTCCAGATCCAGCGATTTGATCAGGGCGCGGCTAAAGGTTGGCCAGTCGATCTGTGGAAGTGCAACCTGATGAGCGGCAAAGGTGCCAGTTGCGCCATTCAGTTTGGCTGTCAGGCGTAGTGCGCTGATTTGCTCGGCACTTCGGCGCAGGCGTGCAGCGAAGACGGCGATCTCTTTTCCAAATGTGGTTGGTGTTGCCGCTTGGCCATGAGTGCGCGCCAACATTGGGGTGGCTGCCTCGGCGAACGCGATCTGCTCAAGAAGGGCGAGCACTTGACCTAATGCTGGCACCAGCACAAGATCGCGCGCCTCGCGTACCATGAGCGCATACGCCAGATTGTTGACATCTTCGGATGTGAGCCCAAAATGTACCGCCTCTTTCCAAGCGCTCATGCCGAGTGTGTCGAGTTTTTCGCGAATCCAATACTCAACCGCCTTGACATCATGATTCACGCGCCGATCCCATTCCGCGATTGCCTCAGCATCCGCTGGGCTGAAACTACGGTACAACGCCCGCAATTCGCCAACCGCATGTGGATCAATGGCGGGCACAAACCCAACATTGCGCGCACGACAGAGAAAGAGCAAATATTCTATCTCAACCCGTACTCGGTAGCGGTACAATGCTGATTCACTAAAATAGGCACCTAATTCGGCCACATCGCGCTGATAACGGCCATCAAGCGGCGAGAGGGCAGTTAGGGGATTGACCATGTATTCATCCTTTATGTTGGTTGTAGAAGCAATGAAGCAATGAAGCAATGAAGCGATCAAGCGATCAAGCGATCAAGCATAGTACTTGGCCCACATGCTCCAATGCTATACCCAAAGGGTACCCGGCTTCAATGCTCCAATGTTCCAATGCTACACCCAGAGGGTACCCGGCTCCAATGCTCATCCATAGAAATCCGTAAATCCATCGGCATCCAGCCGTTCCAGCATACGGCGCAGTTTTTCGGCAGATTCGGGCAGTATAGCATTGGTGATTGTTTCGGGCGGAATAGCAGCGGCGCGTGGGCCGGGATCATGGCCAAGCGCCAAGGCCAGCAGATCATTGAGTGCTCGGCGTAGGCGCGGGGTTTCCTCGCCACGTAACTTTGGTAATACCTTCTGTTTTAGTTGTTGATCAAGGGCGCGCATTGGTGCTAGTACACCATGGGCACGTTCTAGGTAGCGTAGCATCTCACTGAGTGTCCGGTAGCCAAATGGTTGGCCTGCACGTGCCAGAATCGCATGGGTCTGGCTGATAATCTGCCATGCGAGTGGGTCGACTGCACCTGTCCAGGTTTCGCGGAAGGCATTTAGATCAACATCGGTCAGTTCGATCACATTTGCACGATCGAGGAGTTTATCCGAAAGTGCATGTGTGCTCTCATCAACATTGACTGTCCCAGTGATCGCTAGATTGCGTGGTAGACGAAAGGGATTCTGGAGTCGCTCACCACTCGCTGTTTCAACTTCTGGCCCCGGAGCACCAAGATCAATCAGCCGATCATCAGTCTCAAGCGCCGAAAGTATTGGAGCCAGGTAGTATTCAGGCCGCGCTAGGTTCATTTCATCTAAGCAGACAAAGTAGGGCGCATCGGGTTCTGCGGCTGCACGTGCCAGGAACTGCAACAACGGTGTGGCATGGAACTTGCCAGTAATCGCATTATAGTACCCGAGCAGATCACGGGCATTGTGCCAATCGGGTTGCACTGCGATAAGTAGGTAGTGCTCATTCTCACGCCCAGCAGGAATATTATAGACAGCATCGGCATAGATGCGCGTCAGCCGGGTTTTGCCGGTTCCAGAGATACCTGGCAAGATTGCAAATGGGCGAGTCTGGAGCGCGAGGTGATACGCACGAATCGTGTCCGCAGGGAGCGCAAGGCCACGTGAGCGTACCCGCGACACAATTACTTCTGCTTCAGGCAATGCCAGATAGCCTTCGGAATGCTCCCGTAGTACACCTACACCACGCGGCTCATGCTGTTCCACCTGCTCCATCAATGCTTCGTTCAGCGGCAAGAGCGCGAGAACATCGGCGATAACTTGTTCGGCAAATGCAGGTTGTGCCACTAATGGGTTATCCCAACGGTACGAAAACCCAGCCAGGAGGTAGGATGCATTGCGTGCAGCAAGGTAGCTATCGAGCCAGGTGGAGGAACCACTTGAAGCAGTAGTCTGGGGTGTTGCGCCAACAAAACGCACCTCATCCATACGTTCAATGAGCGAGGCCCATATTGCGCGGCCTTCTTCCCAGATTCGGCGGAGCTCAGGCTTACGGCGGCCCCATAATTGGATCGCAATGATAATGCGTTGATCAATTCCACTGACGATCAGATAGATGCCAGAGCCACGTGGCGGGCGGTCAATTGCAATATGATATTCATCAATTGGTGCGCGCCCACTTGGCCCACGGTTGATACTACGCGCATCCTTATAGTTGCGCTCATACAGCGACCAGATGCGTGGCATGTGGCTATGAATCGCTTGATCGAGCTCTTCGCTAAGCGCTGCAAGTTGAGGATGCAGCAGTTGTTGAATCGCTACCCAGCGCTCGCTTATTCCAGCGACATGGAGTGTACTCAGTGCCTCAGGTGTGAAGCCAATGAAGCGAGTTGTTGGGTGAGTGGGCATAGCATGATTATAACATCACTACCTGAACAGGATCATAGAACCAACCATATGAGTTGAATCATAACTCCTGTTATTCAAGTGCAAAACCGCTTTCTGAGAGTCATTTGTAGGGTCGGATGCGACCGTGTGAAATCTAGAACATGCTTTCCATGTGCAGTATTTTATGGTATAATGAGTAAGTTGACGAGAAGGAAGATTAGTCATTATGATGCAGCAAACGCCTTCCGCGCCAAGCCTGATTGATAACCTTGGCGATGGCTACCGGGCACTTAATCGTCGGCCACTTTTGGTGCTGCTGCCGATCGCAATAAATCTTTATTTGTGGTTTGGCACCCAGATCTCATTTGCACCATTGGTGAGCGATTTTGCTAGTTTCGTTGAGCGAACACAACCCGTTGATGCGGCCCGTGATCAAAATACGATCGAGACACTAACTGCATTTAGCCAGCTGGACATGCGCCAGCCATTGGCGGTGCTTAATAGCATACCAACTCTCCCTGTTGCACAGATCGTTGGTTTGATGGGGAATACGAGTGAGGCTATTCAAGTTCGTAGTATTTGGATGGCGCTGCTGATTGTAGTAGCAATCAACGTTGTAGCGCTTCCGCTAACAGCTGGGTTTCTGACACGTATGGCCGATGCGGTGCGCAGTGAACGACACCCATGGGGATTGTCGTTGCATTCTAGTGTGCGTGCTGGGCTTTCGATCATGGGTGTTGTTGCGATCTTGGCTGTCGTTGGGGCAGCCCTCCTATTGCCATTCTTCGTCTTCACTGCGGTACTTATGGCGCTGAACCAAGCGATTGGTGTATTTGCGCTGAGCCTCGTGGTGTTGGCGGTGTTCTGGGTTCAGATTTACCTTGGCTTTGCGACAGAGGCCATTGCAATGAATGGGCTAAATCCACTACGTGCACTGCACGCGAGCTTCAATATTGTTCGGCGTAACTTCTGGGGTACGCTAGGGTTTATTGGAATCTCATACATTATTTCAACCGGCGGTGCGGTGATCTGGCGTATGCTGGTGGGAACAACTGTAGGACTTATTATCGCAATCATTAGTAGTGCCTATATTGGCTGTGGGCTTCAGGCAGCCCGGATGTTGTTCTTCCAAGAGCGGCTGCAACGTTGGCAAAAGCCACAGCAGCGTTCGTAATGTAGTGAGTGAGCAATGACGACAGAAACAAATACGAATTCTGAGGGATACGACGAAAGCCAGATCCAGGTACTCGAAGGTATGGAGGCCGTGCGTAAGCGCCCAGGTATGTATATCGGCCCGACCGATATCAATGGGCTGCATACGATGGTGCGTGAGGTCGTTGATAATTCCGTCGATGAGGTGATGGCAGGGCGTGCAACAACGGTCGAAGTCGCGTTGCGGGCCGATGGCTCAGTGGTTGTCTCCGATGATGGCTCAGGTATCCCAACTGGCCCACACCCCAAGATGAAAGTCAGCACCTTACAGGTTGTGATGACCATTCTGCATGCGGGCGGGAAGTTTGATAATACTGGTTATAAGGTTTCTTCTGGGTTGCATGGTGTTGGTGTCTCGGCAGTGAATGCACTCTCATCGTACATGCGCGTCGATGTCTTTAATGCCCGTGATGGGATGCACTATTTCCAAGAATATAGTGCAGGCGTGCCAAAGCACGATGTAAAGAAAATTGGCCCAACCACACGCCGTGGAACAATGACGACCTTCATGCCGGATACGACAATCATCCAAACTCTCGATTATAACTTTAAGACGCTCGCCCAGCGCTTTCGTGAGATGGCGTATCTCAACAAAGGGCTGCGCTTCCATTTTGTCGATGAGCGCGATGATAATGAAATGAACTTCTACTTTGAAGGCGGGATCAGTTCGTATGTCCGCCATTTGAACAAAGACAAAACCTCGATCCATCGCCAGCCATTCTATGCCGAAAAATCGGCAGATGATGTGATGGTTGAGGTTGCACTGCAATATACCGAGGCATTCGATACCGATTCAGTCTATTCATTTGCGAATGGCATTAATAACACCGATGGCGGTGCCCATGTCTCAGGTTTTCGAACGGCGCTGACGCGTGTGATTAATTCCTATGCACGTAGCAAAAGTCTACTCAAGGAAAATGAAGCCAACCTAACCGGTGATGATGTGCGCGAGGGGCTTACGGCGGTCATTAGTGTGAAGCTGCAAGATCCACAGTTTAGCTCGCAAACCAAAGAGAAGCTGGTTAGCCCACAGGCGAGTGGCGCAGTTGCGGCTGTCTTTGGCGACACATTTATGGCCTGGCTTGAGGAAAGCCCACAGGATGCGCGGCGGATTATCGATAAATGTATCTCCGCAGCACGCACTCGTTTGGCAGTACAGAAAGTCCGTGAGACAGCCCGTAAGAGTGCCATGGAAGGCTTCTCGCTCCCAGGTAAGCTCGCCGATTGCTCAGATACGAACCCAGCACGCTGTGAAATTTACATTGTGGAAGGCGATTCGGCAGGGGGTTGCTTCACAGGCGATACAAGTGTAAAGCTTTCTTCGGGGATTGAGAAGACAATGCGTCAACTTGCCGATGATTGGGATGATGGTATTCAGCATTTTGGTTACGCATCAAATAAGTACGGGGATGTAAGAATAGTACCATTGATACACCCTCGATTGACCAAACCTAATGCCGAACTTGTTGAGATTGTGTTGGACAATCAGCATCGGATAAGATGCACACCTGATCATCTATTTCGCATGAGAGATGGAAGTTACAAACGGGCAGATGTCCTTACCAATGGTGATAGTTTACTACCGCTCAAGACTCGATACACTGAGCGTGGCGAGTCACCCGGGCCAGGATATGAAATGGTCTGGATGAACGGCCTTGAAGGATGGCGCCACACCCATATTTTGGCAGATTTGCATAATTTGCGTTCCAAAATCTATGCGTCTAGAGATGGTGTAATTCGTCATCATAAAGACTTCGATAAAGGTAATAACGATCCGCGAAACATTGAGCGTATGCATCGTGATGAACACTTACGACTCCATCAATTGCAAGTATCAAGTCAACGACAGGATGGCGATTTTAGTGAAAGGGTCACGCAAGGCTTCTTCGAGTGGTACTATTCACTATCACCAGACGAGTATGTTGATTTCAAGGATCGCATGCTGGCGGTTCAAGCAGAATATTGGTCTGTTGCTGAGCACCGACAGCAACAGGCTGAGCGTGTTCGTCAGCACTATATTGATCATCCAGAAGCAATTGAGCATCTGCGTGAAAAAGCCAACGAGCAGTGGTCAGATTTACTTATGCGTGATTGGCGTTCAATGAAAACCCAAATCCAATGGGAAGATGAACTATACCGCCAACAACACGCTGAGACGGTTCGCCAATGGTGGACAGAGCATCCTGAGCATCGCGAGAAGATCATAGCAGCACGTAAGCGTGGCTGGGCCGATGCGACCACCCGAGCACGTATTGAAAGTGGGCTCCAGAACTGGCGTGATACAGTGACAAGTGATGAGCGGCGAAAACTCCTCATTGATGGCCATAAGCTCAAGGCACTGATTTTGCTCAATAGTGCGTTACGTGAAGAGGATGTACGAAACACGTATGATCGATTGCGCCAAGAGCAGGCTCCAACGGCACTTCGATACGATTCACTACGCGACCGATATTTTGATGGCGATGAGACTCAGATGCTTGAGGCGGCTGCCAATGTGAATTGCAAGATAGTGGCTGTGCGCCATCTTGAAGAGCGCGCTGATGTGTATGATTTGACCGTTGATCACTATCATAACTTTGCACTTGCCTCAGGCGTATTTGTCCATAATAGTGCCAAGCAGGGCCGTGATCGTAAGTTCCAGGCTATTCTGCCATTGCGTGGTAAGATTCTCAATGTTGAGAAGAGCCGCCTAGATAAAATGCTCTCCAATAATGAGGTACGTACCCTGATTACGGCGCTTGGCGCAGGTATTAGCGATCAGTTTGATACGGCCAAGCTGCGCTATCACCGCATTCTGATCATGACAGACGCCGATGTCGACGGCAGCCATATCAGAACGTTACTGCTCACATTCTTCTTCCGTTACATGCGTCCGATCATTATGAATGGGCATCTCTATATTGCTCAACCACCACTGTTCCGTGTGAAGCATAGTAAGACCGAGAAGTATACCTTTAGTGAGCCCGAACGCGATCAGTATATTGCCTCACTAGCCAACGATGAGCGTAAGAAGGTTGAAATCCAGCGCTACAAAGGTCTCGGCGAAATGAATGCTGAGCAATTGTGGGAAACGACCATGAACCCAGTCAATCGCGTTATTCTCCAGGTTACCCTCGAAGATGCAGCCCAGGCCGATGAGACGTTTACCATGCTGATGGGTGATCTTGTGCCACCACGTAAGCGCTTCATCCAGACGCATGCGCTTGAGGTGCGGAATTTAGATGTGTGAGCGGTGGCTAGCTAACTAGGTCATAACGTTACCGCTCGCAGGCTTGGGGAAGCGCCAGCACCTACGACATAACTTGCACTAACAGTCGCCAGCCAATAAGGGTTGGCGGCTGTTTTCTGTACCAACGCTGGTACGTGATATACTGACAGCCATGGCCATATGGAGGAAGCCATGTCCTCAGAGCAGCATCCGCCGCTACAATCGAAACCCCAAACCGACACACTTTGGCTAGAACAGTATCTGTTTTGGCTCTTCCTTATTTGTATCATTATTAGCATATTTGAATTTGGCAGCTGGCTCATATACGGCTACTTGTCGGATGTTATTGGCATTGTGGCGCCGGCCGGTATTGCAGGCGCAATATTGTTTGCTCGGTACCTTGTGCGTAAACAACGTGTCCAAATCGCCGTAATCTTCATCAACATTATCTTCTTTCTGATCGCGATTAGTGCAGCTCTCACAACCGGTGGCCTTGTAATGCAGGCGATCTTTGTACCGCTGACATCCCTGATCCTTGCGCTCCCATTTCTGAGTGCTCGGTATATGCAATCAATTGTGATCACAACCTGGATCTCAACTGCAGTAGTCGTCATTGCCTCGGTATTTGTGTCGCCAATTATGCCAATGCCACGTTGGGCGCCGCTTGTCACTGGAATCATTGGCCTAATTGTATTGGCAACACTGATTCGCTTACTCTGGCTTCACCATAGCCACCTACTGGCACTCTTGAACGAACATGAACAGGCCAATGCACAGCTTCAGGAGATTCGGAGTAACCTTGAACAGCAAGTGGCAGTACGAACAAGTGAACTTCAGGCCGAGCGTGAACTGTATCATACCCTCATTCAGAACTTTCCACGCGGTTTGGTGATGCTCTATGACCAGGATCTGCGCTATACGCTTGCAGAAGGGCTAGGCATGAGCGAACTGAATTATTCACAACAGGAGATTGTTGGCAAAACAATATGGGAAATATATCCACCTGATATATGTGCATCTATTGAACCATACTACCGATTGGCGTTGGCTGGTGAGCATGTGCAATATGAAGCAAAGTTTGGTCATCGGGTTTATGATGTTCAAATGGTTCCAATTCGCAATAGCGATAGTCAGGTTGTCGCTGGGCTGGTTGTCAGCCAGAACATCACTGATCGCTATCTGGCTCAGCAAGCATTGCAGGAAAGCGAGGATCGCTACCGTCAGCTTATTGAGTTCTCGCCCGATGCGGTCTTTGTCCATCAGCACCAGCGATTTGTTTATCTGAATCCAGTGGCAGTGAAACTTCTGGGCGGAACATCATTGGATGAATTGATCGGTAGGGATGTGCTAGATTTTGTTGATCCAGAGTCGCACGCGATGATTAAGCAACGTATCAATCAGATAACATATGAGCAGCAACCTACACCCCAGGGTACGTGGATACTGCGACAAGAAAAGGGCGTGCGTATTCACGTCGAGAGTGTTGGTATTCATATTTTACTGAATGGCGAGCCATCGGTGCTTGCATTAGTTCGCGATATTAGTGCACGCAAACAAGCTGAGGAAGAACAGCGTGTACTCGAGCGCAAGCTTCAGGAAACGCAGCGTCTGGAGAGCCTGGGGGTGCTTGCTGGCGGTATCGCACACGATTTCAATAATTTACTGATGGGTATGCTGGGGAATACATCGCTAGCATTGGTCGATCTGCCCGATGATTCGCCCGCTCGCGATAGTATATTGCGAGTTGAGCATGCTGCACTCCGCGCAGCTGAACTGGTACGCCAGATGCTAGCCTATGCTGGGAAAGGGCGTTTCATGATTGGGCCAATCAACCTCAACCAATTACTTGAGGAAATGATGCGCCTACTGCGAGCCTCGATTCCACGTACTATTGCTGTGGATTGCTTCTTGAATGACCATCTCTTGCTCATCGAAGGTGATGCAGCCCAGTTGCGCCAGGTGGTCATGAATTTGATAGTGAATGCTTCGGAGGCAATTGGTGAAGCAGTTGGAACTATTACGATTACAACCAGCATGACCGATACGCATTCAGAGCTGCTCATGCGCCTTTTGCCAGAACAGACTGAACAGGCTAGGCCATATATCCAACTAGAAATTATAGATACTGGTTGCGGGATGGATACCCAGACGTTGTCGCGCATGTTCGACCCGTTTTTTACAACCAAATTCACCGGGCGTGGCTTAGGCTTAGCTGCCGTTCAGGGAATCATTCGAAGCCATAATGGATTACTTGAAGTTACGAGTACTGTAGCGGTTGGTTCAACCTTTGGAATTTGGCTACCAGCATTATCAGTAGAATCAGATTCTGATCAGTTTCCTCTTGCTGATACAACAATCGTGGATGCGCTGATCGGCGCAACAGGTGGGATCATTCTGATCATTGATGATGAAGAAAGTGTTCGTAATATCGTTAGCCGAATTATCCAGCACTTGGGTTATACTCCATTACTGGCGGAAGATGGCGTGCAAGGGATTGAATTGTTTCGTAACCATGCGGATGTAATCAAATGTGTACTCCTTGATCTGGCAATGCCAAACCTGGGTGGTGTGCAAGTGTTTCAGGCAATTCGCCAGATTCAGCCAGATGCACGAGTATTGCTGATGAGTGGTTATAGCGAGCAAGAAATTGCTTCATCCATTAACGATCTTGATCAGCAGGATATTATTGCAAAGCCATTCTCACTCGATGTGTTGCGTAATAGGCTTCAACACATACTGGTACCAGAATTGCTCTAAAACCTGACAGGTTTACATGGAGACCTGCATGCGTGTTTTGATGTTGTCGTGGGAATACCCGCCGCATTCAGTCGGTGGGATGGGTCGCCATGTCACTGAGCTCGCCGCCTCACTCGCAGATCGAGGGTTTGATCTGCATGTGATAACCCCATTGTTACGCGGTGGCGAGCCTATTGAGCGAACCAGTACTGGTGCAACAATCCATCGTATCACTGCACCAGCTATGGAAGGGTATGAACATACCGCTTTTGTTCAACAAACGAATTCGGTGTTGATGCAGGCCGCCCAAGATTTAGGGCCATTTGATCTCATTCATGCTCACGATTGGCTTGTAGCCCAGACCGCAATTGACTTGAAGTATGCTTGGCAACGCCCGCTTGTCGCCACTATCCACGCTACTGAGCGCGGGCGCCAACAGGGCTATATTACCAGTGGTCATTCTGATCATATTAATGCAATTGAATGGCGACTGACCTACGAATCCTGGCGGGTGATAGCCTGTTCGCACTTTATGGCAGAGCAAATTCAGGATTATTTCGATACACCAGCCGACAAAATCGATGTTGTGCCAAATGGCGTACGCGTTCAGCCCAAACCCTTTCAAAACGATCGTGAGCAAGCCGAATTTCGTCGCCAGTTTGCACCTAAGCGCTCGGCATTGGTTTTTTATGTTGGTAGGCTTGTGTATGAGAAGGGTGTGCATATTCTGATCGAGGCCTGGCCGCAGGTACTGGCTTCGGAGCCAGATGCACATTTGGTCGTCGCAGGTACGGGTAGTGAGCTGGAGCGCATTCGTCAGCGTGCGAGCGATTTAGGGCTGAATGAACGCATCACCTTCACAGGATTTATTAGCGATGCGGATCGTGAGCGACTCTATCGTGTCGCAAATGTGGCCGCATTCCCATCGTTATATGAACCATTTGGGATTGTGGCGCTTGAAGCAATGGCGGCTGGCTGCCCTGTTGTGGTTGCATCAAGCGGTGGATTGAGCGAGGTTGTGAAACTCCACGAGACTGGTATTACGGTACATCCCAATGATGCATCTTCGCTAGCTTGGGGTATTCTCCACACTCTACAGCACCCGAAATGGGCAAAGCGACGTGCTGAGAACGCACTTAGTGAAGTGCGTGCACTCTATGATTGGACAACCATTGCCGAAGGTACCGCTGCAATCTATGAGCGCACGGTTGCCGATTGGCGGCGTGAAGGTTGGGGGATAGGTAGGGGCTTGTGATCAGAGGTCAAACGACCAGAGAGCAAGATCACGGGTTTCAGCCCACGATCTTGCTCTCTCGCTCTTTAATTACTTCTGGCCCTCAATGACAGCCTGGGCGGCTGCCAAGCGTGCAATCACAACACGATATGGGCTGCACGAGACATAATCCAGCCCACTGCGGTGGCAGAACTTGACGCTCTCTGGCTCACCACCATGCTCGCCACAGATGCCGGTCTTCAGCTTGGGGCGCACAGAGCGACCGCGCTCGACACCCATAACGACGAGTTGGCCGACACCCTCTTGATCCAGTACCTGGAATGGGTCGTCCTTCAGTAGCTTCTGCTCAACATACTTGGGCAAGAAGCGGCCAGCATCGTCGCGGCTCATGCCGAATGTTGTCTGCGTCAGGTCGTTGGTACCGAACGAGAAGAACTCAGCCTCTTCCGCAATACGATTGGCTGTCAGCGCTGCACGTGGCAGTTCGATCATGGTGCCGACCAAGTAATCGATCTGCTGGCCGCTTGATGCAATCACTTCACCGGCTACACGGCGCACGATCTCAGCCTGCTTCTTCAGCTCGCTAATATCGCTGACGAGTGGGATCATGATCTCGGGGATGACCTTAATGCCCTTGGCCTGGCAATTTGCAGCGGCCTGGAAGATTGCGCGTGCCTGCATCTCGGTGATCTCAGGGTATTCGATACCCAATCGGCAACCACGGAACCCAAGCATTGGGTTGGCCTCACGCAGGCTCTCAACCTTAGTATGCAGCTTCTTGGCATCGATGCCCATCTTGCCTGCCAGGTCGGCGATTTCTGCATCACCATGTGGCAAGAACTCATGCAAGGGTGGGTCGAGGGTGCGGATGGTTACTGGCAAGCCATCCATCTCGGTGAAGATGCCCTCAAAGTCGCTCTGCTGTAAAGGTTCGATCTTGGCCAGAGCGGCGCGGCGCTCCTCTAGGGTATCGGCCACAATCATCTGGCGTACAGCATCGATTCGGTCACCCTCAAAGAACATATGCTCGGTGCGGCACAAACCAATGCCTTGTGCACCAAATTCGCGTGCCACTCGTGCATCGGTTGGGGTATCGGCATTGGTGCGTACACCCATGGTGCGCACCTCATCGGCCCAGCTTAGGAAGGTTGTGAAGTAACCATAGAGTTCCGAGGCTTCACGCTTCAGATCGCCGCGAATAACCTGGAGTACTTCTGATTCGCTGGTGGGGATGCTGCCAGCGTACACTAACCCACCATGACCATCGACGGTGATATAGTCGCCGGCCTTCAAGACCAGATCCGAGCCCTTGACGCTGATGGTGCCTGCCTTATAATCGATGCTCAGTGCATCGCAACCACATACGCAGCACTTACCCATCTGGCGAGCAACAACTGCCGCATGGCTGGTAAGGCCACCACGTGCGGTGAGAATTGCAGCGGCAGCAACCATGCCATGGAAATCCTCAGGTGCCGTTTCGGTGCGAACCAGAATAACCTGCTCGCCTTTGTCGGCCAATTCCGCTGCGAGATCCGGGTCGAGCACAATCTTGCCACTGGCGGCACCTGGGCCAGCTGCCAGGCCCTTTGCCAATGTACCAGCACTCAGCGCCTTCTTGGGATCAACAATTGGGAAGAGGAACTGATTGAGCATATCGGGTTTTACACGCGTCAGAGCTGTCCTCTTGTCGATCAACCCTTCATTAACGAGGTCGACTGCGATTTTGACTGCTGCCATACCAGTGCGCTTGCCATTACGGGTTTGGAGCATCCAGAGCTTGCCGCGCTCAATGGTGAACTCCATATCTTGCACATCTTTGTAGTGCTTCTCAAGCTGATGTGAGATCGTGGCAAACTCATTATATGAGGTTGGCATTTCATCGAGCATAAGCGAGATTGGCTGTGGTGTACGAATACCTGCAACAACATCCTCGCCCTGTGCATTGACAAGATATTCGCCATACAACAGGTTCTCGCCAGTTGCCGGGTTGCGGCTAAAGGCCACACCAGTAGCACTGTCGTTACCCATGTTGCCGAACACCATCGTCTGGACATTCACACCAGTACCGATGTTATCGGGGATCTTCTCCACACGGCGATAATCGATCGCGCGGCGACCCATCCAGGAGCTGAACACAGCGGCGATTGCCATCTGAAGCTGCTGATAGGGATCTTCTGGGAAGTCGTGACCAGTATCGCTCTTCACAATTGCTTTGAATTGTTCGGTGATTGCTACCAATTCCTCGGCAGAAAGATCGGTGTCCTGGCGGTCGCCATGCTTGGCTTCCGTCATCACATGCTCGAACTTCTCACCATCGACACCCAGCACAATCTTGCCAAACAACTGCACAAAGCGGCGATAGGCATCGGCAGCAAAACGTGGGTTGTTGGTTAAGGTCGCAAGCCCTTCAAGGGTTGCTTTGTTTAACCCCAGGTTGAGCACCGTGTCCATCATACCAGGCATCGACTCGCGTGCGCCGGAACGCACTGAGACAAGCAATGGATTAGCGGGATCGCCAAATTTCTTGCCGACCTGCCCTTCAACAACCTTGAGTGCCTCTAATGCCTGATCCCAGAGACCCTCTGGAAACTGTTTGCCACTCTCATAGAAGGCGTTGCAGGCTTCGGTTGTGATTGTGAAGCCTGGTGGCACCGGAACCCCTGTGCGGGTCATCTCCGAGACACCCGCGCCCTTCCCGCCGAGCAACTCACGCATCGTGGCATCGCCCTCGGTGAAGAGGTATACCCATTTCTTGGACATCGTTCGAGCTCCCTATTGTGATGAAATTAGTATTGAAGAAAGCGGAACACCATCGTGGGCACACGCGCCCGACGGCCTCCCGCTGATACCCCGATTGGCACGCGCGCAACTATACTCCACATGGGCATTTTATGCAACGTCATGCGCTATTCAGTTCGGAATTATATAACCACAGAGTGCTTATATATAGGATTGGACTCTGTGTCTCTGCACCCAAAGGGTACCCGCTGTGGTGAAAACAAATGTGGTGAGAAACAAAACCATCTTCCTGAGGTGTGGTATTCTGAGGCGAGAATCGACTGAAGAGTGAGGCGATCATGACGAGCCAACCAGCGCCGCAGCCCGATACCGACCCGAGCGAGCCGTACGACGCGCCAGTGAAACGTATTCGGCGCGGTTGCATGTTCATTATTGGGCTCCTGATCCTGGGCGTCGGGTTCAACTTCCTGCAATATCGCCTGAATGTGGTGACACTGATTGGTGGCTCGCTGCTCCTAATCGCGATAGTGGCGTTTGTGCTTATTTCCCGTGAACAAGGGCCGAAACAACTGTAATATGATTGGCCTACATCCCCACGCATCTTATAACTGTTGTGGCTTGTGTGCTCGGAGGTTCAAAACAATAGGTACTTGAATTGTGCTGCAAGAGTATGGTATACTATAGATGGCCCCAATACCCCCGGGGGGTAATCTGGCTCACAGACAGGATGCCCTAATCTGTGCTATGATTCATGGGTAACAACACAAGAACAGCGCCGTTCCGCGCACATAGGAGTTTTTCAGATGCATCATAATGTGGTTATTATTGGTTCAGGGCCAGCTGG
>JANLSE010000644.1:0-2332 GCA_031362265.1 Roseiflexaceae bacterium | reverse complement strand
AGGAGCACTCGCACGTATGGAACGAGACCAAACACCCTTCCGATTATTCTGCATTGCTGCTGCTAACCGTATTGATTACTATCCCGATAACGATCCCCCCGCTCAGAGTTTGGAAGCACTACTCGACATGTTCGAGACATTGGCGGCGACATACGAAATCATCCCAGTAACTGCCGCCAGTGCCCACGACCACTATCGTGCACACATACGGATGAAAAGCGATGCTTGAGCGCAGTTCTCGTCCAGCCGCTTCCCCTAATCCACTCACTCCACTGTTGAGTCTTTTAGCACTACCATCGGTTGTCGCACGCCGTTTGGTGAATCACCTTGGGTTGATGCTAACCGTTTGGGTGGGTGTTACGCTGGCCGTTGCGATTGTTGTCAGCGTACCTGTCTATGCCGAAGCGGCTGGCTATCGTATTCTCTTAACATCGCTTTCTGATAGCCAACGAGAAGAAGCCGATACACTTTCACCCTTCACCATTATCTTTCGGTATGGCGGGGCGAGCACCAAACCAGTAGAGTGGCAGCAGTATTTGCAGGCGAATGAGCTCGCCGCGCGAATCGCACCCACACTAGGTTTGCCCACTGATCAAGCAGTGCGCTATGCTGGAACCGAGAAGCTTGGCGTTCTCTTCCCCGATGGGCAGGGTAAGGAACTAATGTTTGCCCGACTTGGGTTTAGCAGCGGCCTGAAGGAGCAAGCACGTCTGATTCAGGGCGAATGGCCGAAGGCTTGGGATGGCCAGGGGCCAGTTGATGTGCTTGTTGCCGAGACAATTGCCAACAAGAATACAATTCTGGTCAATGATCTGTATCGTCTGCAAGGATCAGGGCGCGGCCCACAAATCAGTGTTCCTGTACGTGTTGCAGGGATCTGGCGACCGATCGATCCAGCCGAACCCTATTGGTTTCAACCCGCTGCGGCGTTAAGCGATCAGTTTATGGTTGATGAGCCAACCTTTGCGGGTATCGTTGGTGTGCCAGATACAAAATGGCTGGCCTATGCCGCTTGGTATAGTGCAATTAATGGCGATAGTGTGCGCAGCAATAATGTTGGTGGTTTAGTAGATCAAATTAAAACGGTTACAAGTGATTTGGATCAGGTGCTTCCCGGCGCGATCCTGGTTCGTTCGCCGATAGAAGCACTTGAAAAGCAGCGTGAGCAGGTTCGATTACTTACTGTCACATTAGCGCTCTTTAGCGTGCCGTTACTTGCGCTAATAAGTTATTTTGTGATACAGGTGAGTGGTTTTGTGGTGCAGCGCCAGCAACAGGAAATTGCTGTATTGCGCAGCCGTGGCTCTTCACGTGGCCAGGTGTTATTGCTAGTATTGGCTGAATCCTTGATGCTCAGTATTGCGGCACTTGTGGCAGGGCTGCCATTAGGTGTGTTTGTTGCACAGGCAATCGCTTGGACCCAATCGTTCTTGCATTTTGCGCCACTGGCAGGCCCAATCCCAATGCTGCTTCCAAATAGTTGGCAGCATGGCGCTTTGGCGGCGGCATTGATCTTCCCAGCGATGTTATTTCCGGCCTTTAATGCCGCAGGTAAGACAATTATTTCGTTCAAGGCTGAGCGTGCTCGCGATTTGCGCTCGCCGCTCTGGCAGCGCCTGGGCATCGATTTCTTGCTGTTTGTCCCCGCATTGTATGGGTACCAGCAATTGCGCACAAATAAATTGATTGGCGTACCAGGGATTAGCGTTTCTACCGATGATCCATTCCGAAACCCATTGCTTTTGCTTGCACCAGCACTGCTATTATTTGCGCTTGGCCTGCTCGCACTACGAATACTGCCACGCTTACTTTCGCTCTTAGCTTGGGTGTTCAGCCGATTACCAGGGGTTGCGTTAGTTACCGCGCTACGCTTTCTTGCGCGAACGCCACGTGCATATGGTGGCCCAGTCTTGCTGATTATTCTGACGATGAGTCTGGCGACATTTACGGCTTCAATGGCACGCACACTCGATCAGCATAGCCGCGACCGCTCTCACTATCGGGCTGGTGCAGATGCGCGCTATCTCACACCTGGCGCAAGTGTTGTTTCGGGTGGCGATTTGCGTGACATCCCACTTAGTTTACTCAACCAGGATCGTAATACAGGGCCAGTGCAAGAAGCAGTCGCAAGCCTTAGCCAAGATTACTTCTATCTACCAGTTGAGGATTACCTGAGCGTGCCGGGTGTGCAGGCTGCTGCGCGAATTGGTGTGAGTAAAGGGGATCTGATTGTTGGCCAAGGTTCTGGAGAAAAAGCACTGTTGTATGCGGTAGATCGGGATAAACTCGCAGCAGTGTTGAATGATTCCTGGCGTGCCGATTATAGCAATGA
>JANLSE010000215.1:0-19637 GCA_031362265.1 Roseiflexaceae bacterium | reverse complement strand
CTGCTGAGCTTGCCACTTGCGATCCCGGCCTATATTGCAGCATTATGCTGGATTATCCTATTACGACGTGGCGGGGTTATCGAGCAGATAGCGATAACGATCTTCGGATTTGAACGTGGTAGCCTGGCACTTCCACCGATCTATAATCTTGTTGGAACAACACTAGCGATCAGCCTGTGTGTGTATCCATATGTTTACCTGCCAGTTGCGGCGGCCCTTCGTTCAGCAGACCGCACGCTGGAAGAAGCAGCCCGGCTCTGTGGACGTAGTGCATGGCATACATTCCGAAGCATCACATTGCCGCTTCTTGCACCAGTTGTTGTTGCGGGAGCATTCCTCGTTGGCCTGTATGCACTAGCCGATTTTGGCACAGTCTCTATGTTGCGCTATCGGACGTTTACATTAGCAATCTACCAACAGTTTGGCGGCTCAATTGATCGTTCATCTGCTGCTGCCCTCAGCATGCTACTGGTCATACTCGTGCTGCCACTCATCCTTGGTGAGAACATTGTTAGCCGTCGCGGGCAGCGCACGAGCCGCGGCATGGCATGGCGGCCCCGCAGCATTGTGCCACTTGGGCGCTGGAAATGGGTTGCCTTCGCACTTCTTAGCCTACTTATAACGCTCGCACTGCTGACCCCAGTGATCGTGCTCGGTTGGCTGAGCATCCAAGGATGGCTTTTTCCCAGCGAAGTTGATCGGATCTGGGGAATAAACAATACTGGAATTGCAATCTTTGGCCTCAACACTCTGCTACTCGCAGTAGCGGCGGCAGTTGGTGCACTGCTTCTGGGGCTCGCCCCAGCTTATCTTGCCGTTCGATATCCCTCAGTGCTTACCAAGATGTTGCTAAATCTCAGCAAGAGCGCGTATGCACTGCCAGGGCTTATCGTCGGCCTCAGCCTTGTGTTTGTGCTAAATACCATCGTTCCCACGATCTATGGTACGCTTGTCGCGCTGCTGTTTGGATTCGTCATCCGGTTGTTGCCGCTCTCGATTACGACAAGTGAAGCGGCACTGCGCGGGGTACCACCGGTGCTTGAGCAGGCAGCCCACACCCTAGGGCGGGGTGGACTCGCCTCATTCAGAAGCGTCACATTGCCTCTTGCCGCACCGGGATTACTGGCAACCTGGATCTTAATTTTTATCACGGCAATGAAGGAGCTACCTACCGCGATTCTCTTACGGCCACCAGGCTTCGATACCCTGCCAGTGCGGATCTGGGCTGCAGCCAGCGAGTCGGTATATACCCAAGCTGCACCGGCCGCCTTTCTCTTGATCTGTCTAACCATGGCTAGCTTACTCTTCTTGACACTCAATCGGCGATTTGGATTGGAGCGCACCCTTCATGACCTTCGATAGAGACATGCAGATTGCGCTGCATGCCGTGAGTAAATCCTATTCCCCTGGCAGCTATGCCGTTGATCAGGCAACGATCATGGTTGAGCAAGGGGCGCTTATTGCGCTACTTGGGCCGAGTGGCTGTGGCAAAACAACCACCCTCCGATTGATTGCAGGGTTGGAGCAGCCCGATAGTGGAGAGATCTGGCTGGCTGGGCAGCAAGTCGCAGGCGGCGGCGTATGGGTGCCTCCCGAATCACGGCGAGTTGGGATGGTCTTTCAGGACTATGCGCTCTTCCCACACCTCACTGTTGCAGAGAATATTGCCTTTGCGCTGCACCGTCAGCCCAAAACTGAGCAGCGCCAGCGCGTAGCAGAGCTGGTTGAACTGGTTGGGCTCGAGGGCTTCGATCGCCGTTACCCACACGAGATATCAGGCGGGCAGCAGCAGCGTGTTGCGGTGGCACGCTCGCTTGCGGCCAACCCGGCAGTTGTGCTACTGGATGAGCCGTTCTCCAATTTGGATGCCGCTCTACGCACTCAGATGCGCGAGCAGGTCCGCCGTATCATCCGCGCCGCTGAGATAACGACAATCCTGGTCACCCATGACCAGGAGGAGGCATTGAGCCTTGCAGACCAGATTGTAGTGATGTTTGATGGCCAAATCGCCCAGATTGGCTCGCCACAGGCGATCTATCGCAGGCCGGCGAGTCGCCAGGTGGCTGAGTTTGTGGGTGATACAATCTGGCTAGCTGGCCAGGGCCAAGGTGAGACGGCAGCGAGCATCCTCGGGGAAATTCTACTCACGAGCCATGCATATGGCCCTGTTGATCTGCTGATCCGCCCTGAGCAAATCCAGCTTCACGTCGATCCAGACGGAATGGGAAAGATCACCCAGGTTCACTACTTTGGCCATACCCAGCTTATTGAGGTAGCGCTGAGCGATGGCAGCCATATGCAAGCGCGCTGTGGGCCAGATCTCGATCTAGCTCCCGGGGCCAGCGTTCGGCTCAAGGTCGTCGGCTCTGTTGTGGCCTATCCGATATAGGGCACCGCATGGGCTCAACCGGGCTGCCCGCCGCTATAGAGTATCACCCCGCTATCGAGGGCAAAACTCGCCAACGACATCAGCCCTAACAGAGCTATACAAGCCTCACAAAACCCGGCACCTGTTGGGTGAACCCAAGAACCACACATTGCGGGTGCCCGATTCTCGGCGCGTATTGCTGCGCACTATTGCCCACCAATCCTTGCTACCGTGCTGGCTGGCCAAAATCGGCATGGATGCTGAACAGGCGCAGGCTTAGCTGTGCTCCACTCTGGGCTGGATCTGGGTCGGTATCGGATTCCAGGCTGATGATCTGTTCGCCGGGTGGCAGGAGCAGCACAATGTTCTGTACTGCAGGTGTTGGCGCAACAAGCACACTGCCAATCGCTGTTCCGCTGAGCAGAAGGCGTAGCGTGCGCTGCCGCTCAAAGCTCGTGGCCCGTAGTCGTAGCGTAGCCCGAACTGGCTGGGTGTATGGGTTGTAGAGTCGCAGCGTGGCGCGTGCCCCCATCCAGCGCCAGTGCTCGCCAGCCGGGCTGCGCTCCAATGCGCGCCAGCCCTCGCCGAGCGAGAATATCGGCCCAACCGGCCACTCACGCGGGATGGCATAGGCTTCGAGATCAGCATCAGCGGCAAGCGCAGGGCCAACCCCAAGCTCTGCCAGTAGCCGGCGTACAGCGACAAAGTACTCGGGTTTGCCCGCCGCCAGCTTGGGGTCGCCACGCTGGCTGGTGAGATCCAGAGTGATGTAGCGTACGCGTAATGCGGCGAGCGCACGACGTCCGGCTTCAGGCCACTCGGGGCTGACAATATCATCTGGCTCGGCGCGACCCTCACGAAGCTGGCTGACTCCATCAGTCTCATATACGAATCGATACGCAGGCGGCCGCGCGATATAGCCGGCAAAGATCGGCCAGCCATGAACGATCTGGTTGGTAAGATGCTCGCTACGGTTGATGTTGACATACATTGGCAGCGTCAGGAGCACCCCATCTGGCGACGGTAGATTTGCGTAGAATGGGTGGACACGCCGTTCATACAGGGTCAGTCGCTCCGGCGCAATCAGCCCATCAACCAAGACACAGCTGATCACCAGCGTTGCCGCTGTGATCAGGGTCATGTGCCAGGTGCGGCCACGCGTGAGTCGTGCAACTCCATATGCGGCTAGGATGGCAACCATGAGCGAGGCAAGCACCGCCATATGGCTTGGGCGCTGGCCGATCCGCACCCCTGGCAGATCCTGGATGAGGGCAAAGGGCAGCGAGATGCCAGTCTGAATACCCGCCACACGCAGCATTGGCCCCATGGCAAGTAGCATGGCCGCCAGCAGCAACACGCCCCAGCGCCAGTTTTGGCGCCAATCAGCCACAAGGCCAACCAGGGCCAGGGCCAGGCCAACCAGGCCAAGCCCGACATTCCAGTAGATCTGGAGATCAGGGGAACGATCGGTACGCCAGGTGCGTACCTGCTCGCCCCATAGCGGGTGCAGCGGGCTCGGAATCGCAAAATCGACGATGTCCGCCGATCGTGACACTTGGGCTGAGCGAAGATCCCAGCTGGCCCGATCAACTGTCTGGCTGATGGTGGCTATTTTTGGTGAGAGTACCAGCGCCCAGAGCAGGAGTGGTGCCATCCCCCAGGCGGCCAGTATACATGTGTGTCGAAGCACCTGGCGGCGCGACATGGCGCTGTCAGACCAGCATCTGCTGAGCTCACGAAGCACACGTATCCCGGCAGCACAGCCAGTGAAGAGCACGGCAAAAAGGCCATAGTACCAGGCGCCAAGGCTCACCCACAGGAGTAGGGCTGCAGCAAGCAGCACACGCCGCCAAGTTGGCTTCTCAAGCAAGGCATCAAGCGCCCAGACATAGAGTGGCAACCACTGGATTGAGGTGAGCTCGACACTGCCCTCGTTGAGCTTCTGCAGATGATACGGCGAGAAAGCGTAGATCGCCCCGGCCACCACTCCGCCCGCGGCGCTACCCGATAGGCGCCGGGCGAGCAGAAAGACTGCGTAACCACCGATCACAAAGCTTGAGAAGATCGTGAAGTTCACAGCAGCAAGCGGGCCAAGTGCCAGGCTCACCGGCAGTGCGATCAAGCCCTGTGAGAGCCCAAGGGTCTGCCAGAACAGATCGACGCCCTCGGGGTAGTACAGTCGATCGGTGAAGAATGGGCTGCGGAAGCTCGTGAGGGCGCTTGTGATCCACCACTGATTCCAGATATTCTGATAGGTGTCACCAGCGTCATACAAACCAATAGCCGCAGTGCGAGCATAGAGCGCAAGCGGCCAGGTTACCAATACTGCAAGAGTTAGGTAGAGTAATATAACTAGAATGTGCAGCGCAGAGCGTTTGAGCATTAAAGCCGCGTGCCTTTGGGCGTAGCATTGAAGCATTGAAGCATTGAAGCGGAGAGCGCAGAGCACAAAGTGATGGTACTTAGAATTTGGTTCTTGGTTTGGGTGCCCTCTGGGCAATTCTTGTTCCTTTGTTCTATTGTTCTTGCTTGGTTCTTGGTTATTGGTTCTTTCTTCTTTCTTCTGTAATGATAGCATCACATACAGCGGGTCACTTGGGTCGAAGCGTTCTTCTAGTGGATGAACAATTTTGGCGAGGAGCCAATCCTTAAGGACGAATTGACGCCAATACTTGGTGAGTTTTGTCTCATGGTAGCGGCCATTAAGAATACTGCGCCCAAAAGCACCTCGTTCAACTACCTCAGCATGGGCGGGCTCGATATACACACGTTCAATATCATCTTCGGTATAAAAGCGGAAGAATGAACCAGATTTACCTTCTTGGACGAAGGCGTTACGCTCAACTTGCTTAAAGGTTCGAATGCCTTTAAAAAAGCTGGTACGTGCTGTGCTGGTAAAAGGCAATGTTAGGATCGCCAGGCCATCCGGAGCGAGTGCGCGGCCGATTTCGCGACCGACAGCCGAATCATCGGGTATGTGTTCTAAGGCTGAAACGGCAGCAATACGATGGGCTGCCCCATCTCGAATCGGCATGCGGGTGGCATCCGCCACTATCGGCAATAGCTGACCATCGCCAGGGCGCTCAGTTGCACGACGTTTTTCACGCTGCCAGCGAACACGATCATATTCTAATTCGACGATAACCACATTAATGCCCTCTTTAGCCAGCATATGTGGATACGACGAAGTACCCGAACCGATATCAACAACCAGATCGCCGCGTTTGACCTTAAGCGCGCGTGTACACCAGGGGTATTCGATAATACGCCAGAGACTAAAATCGTTGACTGTGCGCCAGAGGATTTTCCAACCATTCAGCGCAATTTCGTACAGTACGCAACGTAGCGCAGGCAAAGAAACATAGCGTGTTGTATTTGACATGAGCTCTTCTCTATTTTGACTCAAAGCGAGCGCAGTATACCACGATCTTTTAGAGATGATCGTGTATATTGGCTGAAAATGAACTGAGGTGTTATGAGAGGGCGGCTGTACCAGTATTATCGCGGCGCGCTTCGATAACATCGGGCATGCGGCTGAGGCGATCGAGGATTGATGTGAGTTGAACAACACTATTGATTCGTAGTGTCACACGTAGTACTGCGCGGCCAGTCTTGCGTGTCGGAACCTGTTCCACAACATCGATATTGATACTTGCATCAGCAATTTCTTTTGTGATATCGCGCCATAGCCCGACGCGATCCCAGGCTTCGATACGTACTGGCACTGGTGCACCCTGTGGAATTGGTGCAGAACCCCAGGCAACCTCTACGAGCCGTTCACGATCTTGCTCATTGGTAACCATCCGGCAATCGGCGCGATGAATGGTGACACCTTTACCACGGGTAATAAATCCAATCACCGGTTCACCCACAATTGGGTTACAACAACGTGCAAGACGTGTCAATAATCCATCGACACCACGTACCTGAATACCAGTTGGGCTGCTTGCACGCTCGGCAGGTGGGGTTGTTGGTACAAGTGGCAAATCTTCTTCGATCAGCGTATGATCGACCATCAAGCGTTGAGCGATTGTGCGCGCGGTGATATCCCCACTACCAATTTGCGCAAAGAGATCGTCGATCGATTTGACACCCACCTCAGCTGCGATGTCATCGAGTGGGATCACCAAATTGAGACGTTTGAGTTCTTTTTCCAGTAATTCGCGACCGGCCAGAATATGCTCATCACGATGGAGGCGTTTTAGGTAGCGCCGAATATGATTACGGGCACTCGATGTCCGCGCGAAGTTCAGCCAATCGTGGCTCGGCCCACGCGCATTTTTGGTGGTCATGATCTGGACAATATCGCTATTCTGTAAGCGATAATCGAGTGGCACGATCCGGTTATTCACCTTAGCGCCAATACAACTATGGCCAATCTCAGAGTGAATCCGATAGGCAAAATCAACCGGGGTAGAGCCAAGTGGCAAATCAACAATCCGCCCTTTAGGGGTGAACACATAGATTTGCTCGTCAAGACCTTCTTTTTTGAGCTCGTCAACAAATTGCTGTGGCGGAAGATCACTCCCGCCATCAATAAGTCGTTTCAGCCATTTCAGTTTCATATCGAAGGTTGCATCTGAACGTGCAAACCCTTCTTTATAACGCCAGTGTGCAGCGATACCATGTTCGGCAATTTGGTGCATTTCCTGATTACGAATCTGCACTTCGCAGGGCTGCCCACCGGGGATCAGAACCGTTGTGTGCAGCGACTGGTAAAGGCTCTCCTTGGGCATCGCAATATAATCATCAAACTCACCCTGTACTGGCGGCCATGTTGAGTGCACAATGCCAAGTACACGGTAGCATTCACCTTTATCGTTATTAGCAACAATCACGCGCACAGCGAGCTGATCATAGATCTGCTCAATACTTACACCCTTACGTTCCATTTTGCGATAAATCGAATAGATATGTTTTGGGCGCCCAGTGATTTCGGCCTGAATGCCCTCTGCATCAAGAACCTGATCAAGCTTGGCGATCACCCGTAAGACTGTCCGTTCACGCATATCGCGATGCTGGTTGATTTGACTCTTGATCTCGGCAAACTTCACTGGCTCAAGAATCGCAAATGAAAGATCCTCGAGTTCCCATTTCATTTTCCAAATACCAAGGCGGCTAGCCAGTGGTGCATAGATATCCATCGTTTCACGGGCTGTCTTGACCTGGCTTTCTGATGCTTTAGCCCCGATTGTTCGCATGTTATGCAACCGATCGGCCAATTTCACCAGCACAACCCGCGGGTCATCCGCCATTGCAATAAACATCTTGCGATATGTACCAGCCTGCGCTTCTTCTTTGGTCTGATTTTCAAGCCGCGAAAGCTTGGTAACACTATCAACGAGATGCGTGATCTCGCGGCCAAATAACCCTTCGATTTGGGTTTTGGTAACACGGGTATCCTCGATCACATCGTGGAGTAATGCAGCCGCAACCGATTCGGCATCGAGTTGCAGATCCGCTAGGATTTCGGCCACAGCTACGGGATGCATGATATAGGGCTCACCCGATTGGCGGAACTGTTCGCGATGGGCCTCGTTGGCAATTGCATAGGCATTACGAACAAGCTGCTCAGCACGCGCAAGTTCAGCTGGATCGCGAAGATAGGTGGCTAATCGAGCGACAATGCGATCCGCATCTGAGGAATTGGCAAGTGCCGGATTCGGGCGCAGCAGATCGTTCGGCGGCTCAGGTGAGCGGCGCAAAGCTGGAGTAGGTGCTTCGATAGCGACACTGCCATCGTGTGCAATCAGCGTACTCGAATCCATCGCATCCCTCACAGTTTGCAGCACGGCAAACGAGTGGGTGGGCCAAATAGAGGTATCAGATACAGTTACCCCAGCCGCTCTACAGGGCTGGGGTAGCTATTGCGTGTTTGGAAGAATAGCACGCTGATCTAGGGTTGTCAAGGCGATAGAACGCTACAAATCTTCCAGTGGCGAGGCACCAAAATGGAAGCGTAGCGCATCTGGGAAGGTAGTGCGCCAGCCAAGGAAACTATGATCGCCAGCGAATTCCTGATACGCTAGCGCTGCATCACCCTCAATCAGGGCGCTACATAGTTCATGAATATATTCGACCGCACCACTCACCTCATAACGCCCAACATCAACATAGCAACGCGGAGGTACTATTTCACGAGCACTATTCTTCGCCAGTAGCGCGGTGGCAAGTTGGGGGGCTAATTCAGCAGCTGGGGATTGTGCAATCGCCCCACCAAACAGATCGGGGCGCGTTAGTGCAAGTGCCAAGCTGGCAGTACCACTAGCCGAGGCACCGCCAACCGTTCGCGATTGCACTGTAGCGTGGGTTGCATAGTGTAGTTCAACAAAGGCAACAATAGTCTCACATAGCCGACCTAACCACTCAACGCCACGTTCGGCTGTCGCATCGATAAAGACAAGAATCGGTGGCTCAATCTCTTGCAGATCCGCCATGCTAGCAGCGATCTCATGGGCGCGTGCTGAGAGCATATAGCCTTCGCCATCAATCATATAGAGCACGGGGTAGGTATAGTGTGGATCGTAGCTTGGTGGGAGCGCCACCCAGATACGGCGTGCAGTCCCCAGTTCTGGGCAACTAACCACATGCATTGCCACGCCAAACACCGTTAGCGGATCGTGATCCGGGAGCTCTACAAGCTGTACGCCTGGCATCACTAACACAGAATTGATCCGCATTGGGGCAGGCTCGGCAATCTGGCGCGGGTTGAGCGGATCGGGAATACAGCGTGCTGCCCATGCTTCCCAGCCAGCCAGATCGTTCTCAGCAGGTAGTGGATTATCGACGGCAAACGAATATGCTACTTGCGCATCGATTGGCAATTGAGCACTCATGTAGAATAGATCGGTTCCTGGAATACGCGCCATACGAGTCGTTCGTGGATCAAACCCCACAATATCGCCAACCACTGAGACCTCCTCAGCTATGGCGTTGCGGTAGATCCATGTTACCGTTCCATCATACTCGACAATCGGGGCGGGCGTTTCGCCACCTGCTTCCAGGAATTGCCCAATCAACGATTCAATTTCTTCGGCAGGCATCCCAAGCGAAACGCGTCGCTCGATCTCACTTCGCAAATCAGTAAACGTTGGGCGAAAGAGCGCAGTTGCAGCCATATGAGCACCTATCTATCACTATTGGCGACAGCACAGCGGATCGGATTCGATCCTATCATATAGTGATACCGTGCGATGTTATGTAGGAGATTCGGGTAGTAAAAAAACTCACCCCAACTCCTGTTCCAGAGCTTCTTGAGCAGCTTGTGGGCTAGCCTGGCCTTTTGTAGCCTTCATGACTTGGCCAACAAGGAATTTGATAGCAGCGATTTTGCCAGCGCGGTAATCTGCAACAACCTTCGGGTTTGCTTCGATTGCAGAACGCACCACTTCGCGCAATGCATCACCTGCACCGATGACTGCAAGCCCGCGTTCGGCAACAATATCACGAGGGGCACGGCCTTCGCGATAAGCGGTTTCAAAGACTTCCTTTGCGCTGGTACGTGTAATTGTGCCATTCGCCAATAACTGCTGCACTTCGGCGATATATGCAGGTGGGAAGCGTTTCGCCACCGCATCAAGCGCTTCCCCGGAATCCTTCATAAGGCGGAATAATTCGCCAGTTACCCACACCGCTACTTCACGTGGAGCTATTCCATGTGGATGAGCAGTAGCGACAGCTGCCTCAAAGTATTCAGAGTCACTACGAATATCGGTTAATACATCGGCATCATTTGCATTCAGGCCATATTCAGCCATGAAACGCACTCGACGTGCATGTGGTAATTCAGGGAGCGTGAGATGGTGGCTCGCCACAAATTCGCTTGTTGTTCGGAGTGGCGGGATGTCTGGCTCGGGAAAGTAGCGATAATCGGCCGAGCCCTCTTTAATGCGCTGCAGGATCGTCTCACCCTTTTCATCGTTCCAACCGCGTGTGGATTGTGGAATTGGACGGCCAGCCTCACATTCAGTAATCTGGCGTGCGATCTCATATGTCACTGCACGTTCAAGCGCACGGAATGAGTTCACATTTTTTATCTCGACTTTAGTTCCATATTCCTTCTGGCCAACTGGGCGAACCGAGACATTCGCATCGCAGCGCAGCGCACCCTTCTCCATGTCGCCAGTGTTCACACCAATCCAGACAAGAATCTGGCGGAGCTTTTGGAAGTAGCGGCGCGCCTCTTCTGGGGAAGCAATTTCTGGCTCAGAAACAATTTCCATGAGTGGCACACCAGCGCGATTGTAATCCACAAGCGACGTGCCATCGGGCATATGATTGAGCTTACCAGTATCTTCCTCGATATGAATACGCGTAAGATTAATGCGTTTTGGGCCAGCATCGCCCTCGATCTCGACTGAACCACCCACACAGAGCGGATCATCGTATTGGCTGCGTTGGTAGCCTGAAGGCAAATCTGGATAAAAATAGTTTTTGCGGGAAACGGTATTTTCAGCCTGAATACGGCTCTCAAACGCCAATCCAGTCAGGATTGCATGTTCAATTGCCTGACGATTAATGACCGGCAATGCACCCGGTAACCCAAGGCAGGTTGGGCAGACATGCGTGTTTGGTTCGGCATCAGCAACATCAGCGCTACAGCCACAGAACATTTTCGACTTTGTGAGGATTTGGGCGTGAACCTCTAGCCCAATGGTGGTGATATACTCCATGATGGATTCCTTCAGGAAAGAACAGAAGAACAGAACAAAGGAACAAAGGAACAAAGGAACAAAGGAACAGGCTGCGCAGGTTTACGATGATTACGCTCTGTGCCTACGTGCTATCCCCTATTATACTGCGTCTGCCAATGTTACATTGTTTATCAACATCGACATGACATGGTGGTTGCAACGCCACCAATCATCGCATCCCATTGCCCGTACTCGCGTCTCGCAATGCACCCCGATGCAGGGCAATGCGCCGCCCAACCCGAATCAGAAACATGATTGCGTCAACATACACCCACCCATGGTTACAGTATCGTTACCATGGGTGGGTACCCGAGCAGCACTGCACAGATGATTCGCACGCACACCCAAATGTCCCAAGCAGATCATGCAGTCGCTATTGGGTAGCATGGCGGGCTGCGAATTGTGCAATGCAATTCGCAATATGCACCATGTTCACCCGGATACAAGCAGCATTCGGTACATCGTTGGCCATGTTGCTATTGTGTTATCAGTGCGATGTACGATTGTTTATAGTAGAACGTTTGTTCCGAAATCCCATTTGACATGCTCGGTAACCACGCATATGATGACGCCGATTGAACAGCGTACATAGTGATACTGTTCTCAGATCATGTTGGTCAGTACCCTGCACGATCTGGTGTCCATGGCGACACACCAACCATATGCCAAAGCAGCCGCTGGTTGGGTTTTATCACGCTTTATGTCGAGGAGTTTAGTTTAGTATGCGGGCTCACAACACACTACGACGTTCCACCACACAACGTAACACACATCGAATCAATCGCCTTTGGCAATCACTTTTACTCGTCATATTTATGGCCACGCTGAGTAATACGCTTGCCCAAAGTGCCATTGCCCAACCTGTCCGAACTCAGTCTATCAACTCCCAACCAGCTACCCAGCCACTTGCTGCACCCATCACGCAGGCCCCAGCAATCGGCTCATTCAGTACCAATGCTCAATCCCTGAGCTTCATTCCCCAGCGTAGCGAACGCGACCGTGTGGTCAAGTTCCGCAGCCAAGGTTCGCTGGGAACAGTTGGGTTTGCCTCGAATGGCGTGATCTTCGCCTTACCAGTAGCCTTCCCTGAACCATCATCTACCACCGATTCGGAGCAACGCGGCAAGCAGCGGCGTATTCCAGTGCAACGGATCCGCATGCAGTTCGTCGGATCAACCCCTGGGACCAAGATCACTGGTGTTGATCCACTACCAGGCGTCGTGAATGAGCAATTTGGCACTCAACCCGAAGATATCCGCAACAATGTCACCACCTTTGCAAGTATCAAATATCTCTCACTGTATCAAGGGGTCGATCTACGTTATGATGGTACGGATGGGCAACTGAAAAGCACCTTCCTCCTGCAACCACAGGCCGATCCGAAACAAATTAGTTGGCGATATCAGGGCATAGATAGCACCCAAATAGACCCACGCACTGGCGATTTAATCCTACAAATTCAAGTGCGCCTACCACCAGCCCTTCAGACAGAGCTTGGGCTATCTACCGGAACAACCACCATTACGATGACCGAGCATGCACCGAGTGCCTGGCAGGAAACTCCCAACGGGCGTGTCGCGGTGCCTGTCCAGTTTCGGCTGGGCGTAGGCAACCGGATTGGCTTTGCGCTTGGTGCTTACGATACATCACTCCCACTCACCATTGATCCAGTAATTGGCTATTCAAGCGCCTATGGTGGGAGTCTCAATGAGCGGGTCAACGATCTCGTGAGTTTGCCAAATGGCTCCATTGCGCTGGTTGGCTGGACGTTGTCTACCGATTTTGGGGCACTCCAAGATACAACCACACCAACGATAGGTGTTGCACGGGTATTGGTAACACGACGTGCGCCAGATGGAACAGTACAATGGACAAGCTATTTCGGAGGGAATTCGGAAAGCCGTGGGCAGGCTATTGCTACATTAGCCGATGGCACACTGATTATTACTGGCTTTACCAATTCAAGCGATTACCCACTCAGGCCAACCACACCGCCTAATGCGCCACCTGCCTGTACCAGTGGAAGCCAGAGTGCTATCCTTGCGACGATTAATGCAACCAACGGCACGCTTATGACTAGCCGCTGCTTAGGGAGCAATACCGGGAGTGCTCCGGGCGGGACGGGTGGCTATGGTATTGCAGTAGCCTCCGATGGGACCGTGTGGGTGACCGGATCGAGTCGTACTGGTGATTTCTTACAGAGCTTACAACCGCCAATTCCACCAGCTACCACACCGCCAGCACCGGTGGTCTATGGTGTCACTACTACAGCACAAATCACCGCAACGCCAACTCGTTCTGTCGGGTTTCTCGTTCGCTTGAGTGGCAATTTGAATACCGCCCAGACTCGGATCTATTTTGGCAGCAATGCCACTACCAACGTCACGGATCTGTCGCTGGATGCGCAGAATCGGCCAGTCGTCGTAGGAGGGACAACATATGATGCAAATACGGCAAATAGCAATACCACGCGATTCCCAGTAACCGGCAGCCCTTTCCAAGCAACTGCGGCCTCCAATGCGCTCCAATACATGGATGCGTTTGTTACCGAGTTTCTTGCCGATGGCAGCGGCCTCTTTTATAGCACGCTAATGGGTGGCACCAGCGCGGATTTGGCAAACAGTGTGACGATCGGGCACGATACAAATGATACAGGGCAAATCTATATAACCGGTGAGACAACACCGATAGGGGTGGCACCTTATCCACGATCATTTGCCACACCATTACAGATGGATGCGATTGCCTGGCACAAAGATTGGGCTGGATTCAGCGACGCGTTCGTGGTACGCTTCAATCCGCTGATCAGTGGTGCGAACGCTCTGGTATATGGGAGCTTACTCGCAAGTGCTGGCTACGACTATGGATATGGTATCGCGGCACGACAAGGTGTTGCCTATATTACAGGGAAAACTGATGGTGCCTTGAGCCTCAGTACGCCAATTCAGCCCAAGAATCCAACGAGTGAAGATATTTTTGTGGCGGCAATTGACACAACTACTGCCACACCAACTATGCCAATGAGCACCTTCTTGGGCAGTAGTGGCAGTGACGAAGCGCGGGGAATTGCTGTTGATAGTGCAGGGCAGGTCTATGTTGGTGGAACAACCACCATTGTTGATACATCCAGCCAGAATGGAACAACCCAGGCCTTTGCGGCACAGATTTTGCCAGCCCAACCTTCCTTAACGCTGGCGATTACTGATGCAAATGGGCAGCCTGTTCAAGGGCTTACATTGTCTAATGGATGGCCAGTGCTGAATGCGAGTGGCAGTGGCGTGATCGCGAATCCAGTCAAGGTGACTGCGCAAATCGTGAATCAAACCGGTAGCACACTTCAGAATAGCAAATTCAAGCTTGAGGCGATTGGAAATGCCCCTGGAGTGGCCAGCGGACGATTCTATCCAAAATCGATTGATGGTAGTTGCCAGGTTGCCGCAAGCCAAACCAATAACAGCGCAAACGGCTATTCGCTGAACTACCAGCGTAGCGAATGCATCCGTACATTTGCGCCAAATACACAATGGCAGTACGAATTTTTCTACTGGATTCAGCCATCCTTCGCTACCACCATTCAATTTAGTGCCCATTGGGAAACCTCGACTGGTGCGTCAATTGCCGCTGGTGCTGCGAATGTCGCTGTACCGCTTGCCTCCATTCGCACCGTGATCGTTGTGCCAGGCTTTATGGGTGCATGGCCGGATTATCTGAGTGCTGATAAAATGGTGATTGATCCGATTGCGAAGTTCTATGATGGCCTCTTGATTGAACTCCAAGTCCTTGGGTATGAGCCAGGGATAACGCTCATGCCATTTCCGTATCGATGGTACGGCGGCACTGGCACATCACAAGATAAGAATGATGTGCCTCAACATGCCCTGGCGCTCGCTACCAAGATCGACACCTGGTGGGATGGAAAGCTCCGACCAGCCTATGCACAAACTAATCGGTTTGATCTGATAGCGCATAGCACAGGTGGGCTGATTACCCGCCAGTATGTGGCAAATACCGGTAGTGCCAACAAACTCCAAACCGTGGTACTTGTAGCTATCCCACATCGCGGTGCGCCAATGGCGTTTGGGGCATGGGAAGGGCAGATACTGCCAATAGCAAAAGATAATAGCGCAAGGGATCTTCATGTTCTTCGACAATTATGGATGGCCTTGGCTCAAAAGGCTGGCTGCTATACGACACAACAACTAAATCTTATACAGTCAATCCCCCTGGTTGATGCTGATCAACTCTATCAATATGTCCAGGGAAAACCCTGCGAGACGCGCTATCGGAATAAGGATGGTGAGACAACCATTCTGTCAACGCATACTTCGATTGGCATCCCACTGACCCGTGACCTCTTCCCAGCGAAAGAGGCGCAACTGGCTGGCCGAACCTATCTGGAACGCTCTGGCACACTGGAAAACGATGGCTATCTAAATAACCTACTCGACAATACCTCAGGGATTGGGTCAACCTCGGCGATCAATGCATTTGCGCAACAGATTGTAGATGATGGCAATCTGTTTACGGTGTTCTCCACCAATAAAGGCACTCTGCAGAAGTTCTTGGTCAGCACAGATCCCGTAGTTGCACCGCTCTGGAGGAATGGCACGGCCGTCCCAGTGGGTTGGGCCAGTATCATGGATACCAAGCTTGCCGATAACCTACGCGGAATGGTCTTTGCAACTGATACGGATCCTTTGTGGGCTGGTGATGGGACAGTACCGCTGTGGAGTGGCAATCTTCAGCAGTTGGTGACAGATCCTGTAGCTGCGGGAAAGGTGAAGGTCCTCACATATGCTGAATCCCAGCCTATTACCCATAACGACTTCTTCAATACAGAACTTACCATGCGTCAACTTGCAGCGGCATTCATCTATCCAAACCAGCCTCAAGCAGTACTTGCGGTTCGCGGCGGTGCATTACCGTATGTTAAACCACCAAACGACTGGTTGAATCAAGTTGGACAAGTGAATGCTGTAGGAGGAACGATCCTTTTCCTCGCGGCAAGATGTCCAGTTACGGTGCTCGTCACCGATCCACAGGGCCGCCGGGTGGGAACAACACCACAGGGGCAAGTTGTCAACGAGATACCAGGTTCTTACTACAGTGGCTATAGCCCGAACGATGAGCCAGCCTTCATCTCGTTTCCTCAGCCACCCATGGGTACATATACGTTTACCTTCACTGGCATGAAGGCCGGCGAGTATTCGATTGATACCCAAATTATCTCCTCAACCCTGACCACGCGCCTTGGTTCGTTCTCGGGCAGCATTCAACCGGGTCAGGTCGTATCATTCACAGCATCCTATAATGGTCGGAGCACGCCCAATCGGATGTTGCTGGTTGATGATCGTGCAGGCTCGGCTGTCATTTCTCACTACCAGACGGCACTGACTGCACTCAACCGCACGCCTGTCGTTTGGGATGTTGCCGTAAGCGGCTTGCCCAAGCCAAGCGATTTGTATCCCTACGACAGTGTGATCTGGGCTACTGGTGCGGCACAAACGTTCTCGGATAGCGCCGCGCTGACGCTCAACTGGTATACGAACCAGGGCGGGAAAGTACTCGTAAGTGGTCAAGATATCGAAGCTGGGATTCAAGGCACACCGAACCTGGCAAGCGCCCTTTCCTTAGCCATCCGCGCTGCGAGTGTCGATAGCCGAACGATACAAGGGACAGATATTCTCTCGGGCTTGACCTTCCAACTGAATGGCGGCGATGGAGCCAACAATCAGGTGACACCATCAAGTTTCACACCAGTTGGATCCGCTAAAGTGTTGGCAACCTATAGCGGTGGTACTGGTAATACGCATGTCGCTGGCGAACGTTACGAAACCTTTGAAGGGCGCTTTATCACGCTCGGTTTCGGCTTTGAAGCGATCTCGACCGCAGCCCAACGCACGGCTGTGCTCACGCGGCTGTTGAGTTGGCTTGAGAATGGTGGCACGCCACAAGCTTCAACCGCCTTCCCGGCCACACCAATCCTCGACATGTTCAACCGCGCCGATGGGCCAGTTGGTGCGAACTGGACCGGTGCGACGAGTACGTTTGCCATCCAGAGCAATACACTCCAGACCACACTCAGCTCTGGCAGTACCGACCGCATGGTATGGGGCACGAGTTTCGGGCCAGATCAAGAAGTCTCTACTACACTCAGCGCGGTTACCGCAACTGCAACCGAGATCGACCTGATCCTCAAGGAAGCCGATCGTGGTGATGGCGAGGATCTGCTGGAAGTCTGGTACCAACCCCAGCGTGGCACGGTACAAGTCTGGACCGTGCATAACTGGGGAACATGGATTCAGCATGGGGTCGACATCCCGGTGAGCTTCCAAGCTGGTGACCAGTTTGGGGCACGGGCCAAAGCCGATGGCACCGTTGAAGTCTACAAGAATGGCACCCTCGTCGGCAGCGTCACGGTGGCGTCAACCTGGCCTTCGGTTGCCAGCGGTGGGCGCGTTGGCGTCTGGCTGGTGGATGCATTCACGACTGCGTATGACGATTTCGGTGGAGGGACATTGCCGTAGGAATACACCTACCTGGCGCGGTACGCCGCGCCGGGTAGGTTCGTTTCTGGCATTGCCACAGAAAGGACATCATATGAAAACGCCTTCCACATCACGGATGCGCTGGACATGCTTGGGGTGTTTGCTGCACCTGACGTTGGCGCTCGTGCTGGGCATCTGTATTGTCTGGATCCTCTGGCCTGCAGGAGCAAGTGCGCGCTGGAAAGTGCCAAATCGTCAAGGTTTTACGAGTACTCCTGACGGGATGCTTGCACTCTTGGGGGATACCGCTATCCAGTTCTTCCAAACGCGTGACTTCACGTTAGTACGTTCACTGCCTATATCGGCTGGTGATATTGTTTTCAGCCCCAATCAAAGCATGATAGCAGCCCGCCCTCCAAACTCAACAGGGCCAGAAACGGTGCGTATCTATAGCGCTTCTGATGGCACATTACTCCACCAACTTGGTGAAATAACTGATAAGCGAGTGCTATGGATGGTCTGGAGCCCCAATAGTCACACACTGGCTATCCGCTCTTTTGATCCTGGAACCTACTCCTATTGGGATACTACGACCGGCCTACAAATCGACCCGCCCTTTCCACAACCGCCTGCAGTTTTGGGCATGGCCTACTCGACTGATGGACAGACTGTCTTCTTGTCTACCCCGGAATCGTTGATTGCGGTGAGTACAGTCGATGGACGTGAACTCTATCATCAACCATTACCAAGCAGCAGGCTTATGGTAACGCCAGACGGCACGCTTATCTTAGCCTATGAGGCTGGCAACATTCGCGCCTTTCGAGCCTCTGATGGTACCCTTGCATGGGAGCTTGGTACAGACGACTCCGATCGGGATCGCTCGCTCAGATTCGCGAAAGTAAGTGCAGTAGCGATCAGCCCCAACAATCAATATGGTGTCGTTGGTGAAACGACAACAACTGGAATATTGGGCGGGGTTGAGAACGGCGAGATTGCCTTGATCCGCATTGCTGATGGAACCATCGTTCGCCGCTATCAAGGACAAACAAGGGGGATTATCTCAATCGAGTTTACCCCAGATAGTAAGACCTTCCTCTCCAGCAATGGCGATGAAATCGCCCGCTGGGATGTGGCACTACTCCCACCTTGGCTGATTTGGCTGCCCATAGCGGGTATAGGGTTACTGCTCATCCACGGGGTGTGGCAGGTAGTGCGCGGGTGGCGCAGGGGATGAAGATGCGCCAAGGCCGATGGCACCGTTGAAGTCTACAAGAATGGCACCCTCGTCGGCAGCGTCATGGTGTCATCAACCTGGCCTTCACGCGCATCAGGCGGACGGGTTGGTGTATGGCTCGTGGATGCACCAACAACCACCTTTGACGATTTTGGTGGCGGGACACTACCATAAGAATCAAGCATACCCGGTGCAGTAAACTGTGCCGGGTATGCGTTTTTCGGGCATTTCCTGCGGAAAGGATAGCATCATGTCACCACCCACCACCTCACGAATACGCCTCCAACCATTGGGATGGTTGACGCAACTGGTAATAGCGCTTGCCTTGAGCCTCTGCATCTTTTGGATTCTCTGGCCAGCGGATGCACGTGCCCGTTGGGATACCAAAGCGTATTGGAACGCAAACACACATATCAGCCATAATGCTCCCCGCAAAAACACAGCCATTATGGATGGTGGAAGCGTTGTCATCTATTCCCCAAATAATATTTTTCTGTATGCAGCAAACACATTTGACCTCTTGCAAACACTCCCTATCAAGGCGGGAGCCATCTACCTTAGCCCGGATCACAGTATGCTGGCAGCCTATCCACAAACAACCTCTGGAACTGGCATTGTGCGCCTGTATCGTGCGTCAGACGGTGTATTACTCCATGAGCTTGATAATCCAACGGATCAGAGCCTGCGCAGTATTGAGTGGAGTCCAGATAGCAGTACGCTTGCTATTCGCTTGATTGATACCGCAGGAACAATCTACCGCTATTGGGATGCTACGACAGGTTTACAGATCACGCCCGCTGTTCCCTCACCCATGCATGTTTTAGGTATGGCCTCTACACCTGATGGTCAAAAGG
>JANLSE010000619.1:0-5399 GCA_031362265.1 Roseiflexaceae bacterium | reverse complement strand
GGAGTACTTGTATAGCCACCCGAAGGTGGCAGATGTCCAGATAATCGGGGTGCCCGACCTGAGATTTGGTGAAGAGATCATGGCCTGGGTCAAGCTCAAAGCGGGCCAGAGCGCTACCGCCGAGGATATCCGCGACTTCTGCCGCGGCAAGATCGCACACTATAAGATCCCGCGCTATGTGATGTTCGTGACCGACTTCCCGATGACCGTCACCGGTAAAATTCAGAAGTACAAAATGCGCGAGGTCGCAGTGGAGGAGCTGGGCCTCCAGGATGCGGCCCATGTCGCGACGGCGTAAATAATCGTCAATTTTAGGATTAAATGGTGCACGCATCGTGACGGAAGATCAACGACTGATGATAAGCAATCCTGCAAACACCAATACAGTCTGAAGCACATTCTAACCATTCGAGCACAGCACAACCTGTCGCCCTTCGGCAACACGCGCCAGTATTGGCTTCAGCTGGCGCAAAAAGGGCAGATCATCGCTACGTCCAGCTAAAACCACTAGTCGTTCTGGAGTGAGCTGTGTATGCATTCGCTCAATCGCCTGAAATGCGGCGCGCGTTGGTGCATGCAGCCGCAGTACCATCCGTAAACGCTCGGTGGGGTCATCTTCATACTGAATTGCCATGTCGACCACACGAGATTGATTTGTCACAGTGGGTACATGCTCAACCCTAGCGCCTGCGGTAACGACGCTGTCTGCGTGCAATGCCCATTGCTCAGTCGCCTCATGGTCTTCAAGGCCAGTGAGGTCGTCACCAAGCCGTGCTAATCCATTAGAGGCCGCTGCGAGTGCAGCCCAATCGGTTGGTGTCTGGCGTCGTAGCGCAACAACCCGGCGTGCAATCGCGGCAGGATTTGGTGGTGGCTCGCCACGTAAGAGTAATGCTCGTGCAGCTGCGCCAGGATCATCCCACATGCGGTTCCAGTCGGGATGTTTACTGGCTGACACCCAAGCCGCTACGAGAGCTTCATCACACGTACCTAAACCGGCAAGTGCAGTAATGCCAAGCGAACGTAGCTGCTCCGCCAGCGGCCCAACAGGCCATGAACGAGCTTCCCTGTTGACACTCGTCTGGGAAGACTCGACACGTGCTGTGTCAGCGCAAGCGGACGCAGGAGGTATATTTGAAGGGTTTCCTTGTGTGCGGCGTTTCCGTGATTTGCGAACATGCGGCGTATACCTGGGTGCTGCCTCAAAGGCATCACTGGCAGCACATGCCCGATAGTAGGCTGGCGTAATACGCTCAACAAGATCACGGCGACGCTGTGCCCGCGCCTGCCAGATCAAGAGCTGTTGAGCGCTATGGGTTTGTTCAAGCGCGACAAGCTCGTACCACTCACCTGGTGGCACCAGTCGCGAACAATTCAGGGCAATGTGACCTTTGTAGACATCGGTATTCAAACCATACGTTACAACGGGAGGTTCCTGTTGCTGATTAGCAGATCTAGCAGGGTATTTCGTTGAACTGGTTTCAGATTGAGAAATAGGCAAATCCACCGCCTGTCTGCGATCATGTTGAAACGTCGTGGAGGCTTGTTGATTTGTTTCTTGATTCATGTCCCATGAATCCCATGGGATGTTCGGTTCATTGTGCTCAATAGCGTCTGTTACGCATGTAGATGCGCTATTTGCCGATAGGTCTACTAGTTGCTGATCGATCGGTTGGGGGATCGGCTGATCGATCAGATTGTTGGTCAAAATAAGTGACGGGTTGAGGGTGAGTTGAGCATGTAGCGTGTCTTGCAGTGCCCGTAAACCAGCCTGTGTGAGCAACTGTGTGCCAATCTCAGCTAGCGTGATACGTTCCTGCCCATATACAATGAGTGCGGTCAGGCTGGCATGGGGTGAGAGGTAAGCAATATTGTCAAGTTGCAGCGCCTCAAGGCGATACGAGCGAACATGCGGTGGTCGGCCAAGCTTCTCGATCGCAAAACTCCATGGGCGTGGCGTGCCATGAATAACACCCCAGGTAGGTAGGTAGGCATTCTTGCGGCCAAGTGAGATTCGTGAGAGCCAACCAATGCTTGTGAGCCGCTCTAGGGCACGGCGTGCTTGGCCATAGCTGGTTTGCCGATCGAAGCGTTCGATATCGCCAGCGGAGAGTGGAACCGCCTGATGTGAGAGGAGAAATAATCGTGCGATGAGTGCATAGACACCGATAGCGACAGGACTATCGCGAACATCCATGCATAAGCGCTGGGGAATAAGCAAATATGGATTGGTCGGTTTGGACATGGACAGCTCCTTGGGCTTCCTACCTGCTGGGGGTTGACAAAGCGCGGGTAGGCGTGCTACTGTGGAGCAGCTGCGGAAACGCAGAACCACAATCCAGTGTCAATTGACCTGGTGCGTGGGTGGGAGAGCTTCGACTCGTGCCGGCAAGCGAAAAGTCGAGGCTCTTTTCTTTTGCGCTAGAACAACTGCTCAGTTATTACTGGCATTCTTCCGATCGTGGGTATACCTTTCGGTGCAAACCCTTTTGTATCTTTGATCTTAAAGAAGTATCCCGACAAATGCAAGGGGAATACGCGCCACTTTCCCCACTAAGTCGCGCCACTTTCGCGACAAATCGCGACAGATTGCGACAATCGATGTCGTTGATGATGGGCTACGAGAATCGCGACAACCGCGACATCGATCAGGGGTAGGAGCGGCCTGTGGATTCACTATTCAAAACAACATGGCGCAGTATTCGCCATGAATAACGCATGACTTATCCACATGCTATCCACGAATCGCGACATAAAACTGTCGTGATTGTCGCGATTGAATATGCCTAGCGCATATTTTCTGCCAGACGGTAGCGTACAGCACGTCCTTTGCCCTCTGCAATGACCAATGCGGAATCGGTCAATTCTTTTAGATCACGTTGAATCGTACGCGGTGTCGTACTGTTGTCAAACAGTGCTGCGATATCGCGTGGTGTGGCAGAGCCACGGTTTCGAATGGCCGAGAGAATACGGCGCTGACGCTCATTAAGCTGGCCATAGATGCCATCGCTTGAGAAGAGTTCGAGTGGCCGCCCTTGAACCGTGACAATAAAGCTCTGTCCGGTATCCTCGAAATGCGGTGGGCTCATGCCCTCACGACGCAACTCTGCTACCACGGTATCAAGTCCTTGGCCGAACGACTCAACATAGCCAGCATCATACAGAATTGCCAGCAAATTCGGGTTTCGTGATGCCTGTGAGGAGAGAATATTCTCGACGGTTACTCCAGGTGGAAGCCCACCAGGGCTGACCCATTCGATGCGATTGCGGAAGAGTTGAATGCGCGCTGCCGACATATGATTATCATAATCTCGGTGGGCTAGCATATTCACAATCAGCTCACGAATAACGGCCAGCGGATATTCATGAACCTGTGCCCGCTGCAGGCTGCCCTCAGTCAGCGTCATTCCATGATGGGTATTGCTCCATAGATAGGTCTCAACGCGAATGAGTTGGTCAAAAATAGTGCCACCAATATCGCGCTCAAGATGCACCAACTCATATGAGACCGAGTCAAAGCCGCGATAGTGGCCAAGATCGACGACAGCCCGCGGAAACAGCGACTGTGGGTCTTGCCCGAAGCACAGCAGGCCAGCAACGGTCACCAGCGTTTCCTGTTCGATAGTCACCAGACAGCGTCGGCGGAAGAGATACTGGATCGGCTCGACCTGGTCGATGGTTTGGCCGCGCCGTACCATGGCCGCAATATGGCTTGCAACGCGCTCCATATCGAGTAGCTCTAATGAGGTTCCGCGTACTGGCATGCTGTCGAATGTACGCTGAACATGTGGTTCGATTGGGGTTGTATCTGTCATGAGGTTCGTTCAACCATTCCCATCATTCCATCAGCGTACTGGCGAACCTTGTATTCGCCCACACGGTGTAACACAACGATTAGTGGCGGGTTAGATGCACTAACGCACGTGAAAGAGCGCTCTCAATAACTGCACGCTCTTGATCGCTGAGCGTGGATGGGTCGATATCGAGTTCGCGTAGATGCAGACGCCCCTCCTTGATTTCAAAGTGTGGCGTCTGTTCAGATTGTGTTGCGCGTAGCCCAAGCACCTCCCAAACATCAACGGGTACATGGATACCTTTCACCTGAGTAGGGCCAAGCGAATGTGCTTCGACAAGATCCTCGACAAGGTTATAGGTTGCGCTGGAGATATAGATACTATCTGGGGCAGCTACCGATTGTAAGCGTGAAGCAAGATTCACCTGCCCGCCAATAATAGTGTAATCCATACGGTGTTCGCTACCGAAATTGCCAACCGTACAAAATCCGGTATTGATACCAGCCCGTACTCGCAGCGATTGGGTGATTCCTTTGCCACGCCACTCTTCGCGTAGCCGATACAATTCGGTTCGCATATCGAGTGCCATATAAACACAGCGCCGCGCATGGTCAGTATCATCGATAAATTCGGGCGCACCAAAAAAGACCATCATTGCGTCGCCAATAAACTTATCGATTGTGCCACCATACTTCAATGCGATTTCCGACATCCGCGTGAGGTAGGTGTTAAGCAAATCTGATAGGAGCTCTGGCTCAGTCGCATCGGTCAAATCCGAGAAACCAACCATATCAGAGAAATAAACGGTCAGCTTTGTACGCGTATGGCTACGGGTTGTTGTATTGGCTGTGCCACCTAGCAAGGCAGAATAGAGCTGTGGTGACAGATATTTACGCATCTGGTTTTGCAGCACTTCCATGCGCTGATTCTGGATCATGAGTTCATTTTCGAGCGCTGTCCCATGTTCAGTCGTTGTTTCATACAGAATCTGGAGATCAGCAATTTCACTCTCTAGTTCGGTGATCCGTTCTTCAAGCGCTGCTCGGTTGGTGATAGTTTTACGCGATGTTGCCATATGATTGCCTATGTAATTTCGATCTGAACTTTCGGCCAAAGTTTTTGGAGGTTCCCTAAGGATTTCTGCTGCCAGTAGATTTCTCGATTGCCGAGCACTACCATAGTCACGCGATCTTGTTTGCGCGCACCAATCACAAATTTGCTGATCATACTAATACCAGAGCTATTCAGAAATTGCAATTGGCGGAAATCAAGAGTCATTCGTGTGCTAGCAGCTGCCTCATGAGCCCTTTGAAGCAGTTCGGTAATAGGTGCATAATCATCGCTGGTCTGTAGGCGAATGGTTCCACGGAAGGCCACACTATGGGTCTCACTGTCATATTCAACCGTATATTCATCGGATTTAATCTGTTCACTAGCCATATTAGTGCTCCTGGCGCTCGATATGCGCCTGTACATCAACAGCAACACTGGTATCGGTTACTCGGCGGAAGCGAAAGCCAAAGCGCACACCATAATCCTTGATAAGGGTCAGATACCCTAGCCCAGAACCCTTAGCATTTGTCTCGACTTGTTCCTCAAGCCGCC
>JANLSE010000607.1:0-15521 GCA_031362265.1 Roseiflexaceae bacterium | reverse complement strand
CAAGCGCGCTTGGAAGGCAATGGAAGGACGCTTGTTTCACCTGAAACGAGCGCTGCAAAAGCAGGGCACGAAGTCTGCCAAGCGGCATCTCAAACGGGTGCGGAGCAAACAATCCCGTTTTCGGCGCGATTGCGACCATGTGCTGAGTAAACAGATTGTGCGGGGGGTAGCACCAGGAAGTACGATTGTGATCGAGAAACTGACCGACATTCGCAAGCATACCAAGGTCAGACGAAAGACCGAAACGAGTCGCCGTATCCACGGTTGGTCGTTTGCCCAACTGAAATCCTTTATTGAGTATAAGGCCGAAGAACGCGGGTGTACGGTGGTCGCGATTGACCCGCGACATACCTCGCAAGCCTGTAGCTGCTGTGGGCATACCGCCCGCAACAACCGTCGTTCGCGTGGACGCTTCGTCTGTCGGAGGTGTGGTTTTGAACTGCATGCCGATCTGAATGCCTCCCGTAACATTGCGGCTAAATACCATGCCAGTGTTGCTATACGTGATGCTGGCGGGCTGCCTATCAGTCAGCCAATCGTGTCCAATCGTGAGTCTCCGACTTTCGATTGAGGTACAAGCCGCCGGATAGTCATCCGTGCGGTTACTGACAGGATAGGTTTGTATGCAGGTGAGATCAGGATGAGAGCGCAGAATGCAGAAGCACAGAGCCTGCAGCAGCATGTGGCTGTTCTGCGCTCTGCGCTTTACTATATTGCCCTTGTCTCTGTGCCTCTACACGCGTACAGCTTCCAAGATCTCGCGCAGAAACGTACCAGTATGGGAGCCTTCGGTTTCCGCGATTTCTTCGGGAGTGCCTTGCCCAATTAACTGGCCGCCGCCATCACCGCCTTCGGGCCCCATATCAATCACCCAATCGGCAGTTTTGATTACATCCAGGTTATGCTCGATCACCAGTACGGTATTGCCCGCTTCTACCAGCCGATGTAGAACTTGCAGGAGGCGTTGGACATCGGCGAAATGCAGGCCGGTGGTTGGTTCATCGAGAATATAGATTGTGCGGCCAGTTGCAACCCGTGCTAGCTCCTTGGCGAGCTTGACGCGCTGCGCCTCGCCACCAGAGAGTGTGTTTGCGGGTTGGCCAAGTGCAATATAATCCAGGCCAACATCATGCAATGTGGTGAGAATGCGTTTGATCCGTGGCACATTCTCAAAAAATTCAAGTGCCGTCTGTACATCCATCTCGAGCACATCGGCGATATTCTTCCCTTTATAGCGAACCTGAAGCGTTTCACGGTTATAGCGCTTCCCTTTGCATTCATCGCAGCGTACCCACACATCCGCGAGGAATTGCATATCGATGCGTTTCTCGCCATTGCCTTCGCAGGCCTCGCAGCGCCCGCCCTTTAGGTTGAACGAGAAACGCCCAGCCTCATAGCCGCGCAACTTGGATTCTGGGCTAGAAGCGAACAGCGTACGAATGAGATCGAATAATTTAACATAGGTCGCAGGATTGGAGCGCGGTGTCCGACCAATCGGCTGCTGATCGATATCAATCACTTTGTCCAAGTGCTCTAGGCCCGATAGTTCTGCAAATGGTCCCGGTTTGAGTTGGGCCTTATTCAGGCGGTTCGCTAATGCTGGGAACAATGTCTCGGTAATCAATGAGGATTTACCTGAACCAGAAACGCCGGTGACAGCCACGAATGTGCCGAGCGGCATGCGCACCGAAACATTACGCAGGTTGTTCATCCCTGCTCCTGCCAACTCAAGCCACTTGGTTGGCGCATCGGTTGCTTCCTGCATTGCTTTACCCCGGCGCTTCTTGTGTGCGTCAAGGGCAATGCCACCTGGGCCAATCCGGCGCTGTTCGGGAATAGCAATCTCAAGTTTCCCAGATAAATATGCGCCAGTTTGTGATTCAGGGGCCAGTGACACCTCGCTTGGGATGCCTGCCGAGACAACATGCCCGCCTTTGACGCCTGCGCCTGGCCCGAAATCCACCAGCCAATCGGCGGCCTGCATCGTTTCCAGATCATGCTCCACAACAATCACGGTGTTGCCCAAATCACGTAACTTGATCAGCGTATTGAGTAACTTCAGATTATCGCGCTGATGCAACCCGATGCTTGGCTCATCCAGAATATACATCACACCCACCAGGCCAGAACCGATTTGGGATGCAAGCCGAATGCGCTGCGCCTCGCCACCTGAGAGTGTTGGCGCTGCACGATTGAGGGTCAGGTAGTGCAACCCAACATTAAGCAAAAATCCCAGGCGTTCACGGATTTCCTTTAGCACATCCGACACAATCTGGAGCTGGTAGTCACTAAGCGCTGCCGTCTGGCCGATGTTCGCGGCTGACTCTTCCGTTCGGGCTGGGTATAGATTTGAGTGTTCCTCTCCGGCAAGGCCAACTGCCCAGGCATGTGCTCCTTCAATATTAAGCGCACCAACCTCGCGAATCGATTGGCTGCCAACCGTGACCGCCAGACTTTCTGGCCGCAATCGCGCCCCTTTGCAATCCGGGCATGGCTGCTCACTCATGAACGATGCATAGAATTCACGCGTCTGATCACTCCCAGTCTGCTGGAAGCGGCGGCGGATCTCGCTGACCAAGCCCTCCCACGGCCGCATAAACTCGCCACGCGATCCGGTATTCTCATCATGCCATGTGAAGCGTAGCCGCTCCTTGCCACTGCCCTGCAGAAGAACCTCATGGGCGCGTGGGCTTAGCTGCTCCCAGGGGGTATCGAGATCAAACTCATAGTGGTGTGAGATCACAATCAGCGCCCGATACGACCAAGAGTCGACCTTCTTACGCAATTCACCCCAGTATGGGATCGCACCCTCATGCAGTGTCAGCGCCGGGTTTGGCACCATCAGCTGTGGGTCGATCTCTAAACGTGAGCCGAGCCCGCTACAAGTGCGGCAGGCGCCCTGCGGCGCATTAAACGAAAACATTTGTGGCGAGAGCTCGGCGAATGAAATGCTGCAGAAGGTGCAGGTATTCTCTTCACTCATCAACCAGTCTTCGCCCTTACTGTCCGGCTGGGTTGTATCTGGCTGCACACTGATAATAATCATACCCTCGCCAAGCTTCAGCGCCTGCTCAATACTGTCTGTGAGCCGAGTTGTGTATGAATCCCACTCACTTGCAGTATTCGCGGCTGCCCGTGCCTGGCGTTCACGTGGCGCTTCTGGCTGTGCTTGCTGGGCAGGTACTACTAGTCGATCGACAACGACCTCAATTGTGTGCTTGACCTTTTTGTTGAGCTTTATTTCATGATCAAGCTCGCGGATCTCACCATCAACACGAATGCGGCTGAAGCCTTCGGCCTTCGCCTCGGCAAAAATATCCTTATATTCACCCTTGCGTTGTGCGACAAGTGGTGCCAGGATCATGTAGCGCACTCCACTCGTGAGCGTCAGCACCCGATTGACCATCTGTTCCGCCGATTGGGATGAAACTGGGCGGCCACACTGATGGCAATGCTGGGTTCCGACACGCGCATACAGGAGCCGTAGATAATCATAAATCTCAGTAACCGTCCCAACCGTCGAACGTGGGTTTTTGGAAGCGCTCTTCTGCTCAATGGCAATCGCAGGCGAAAGGCCGCCAATATAATCAACCTTGGGCTTTTCCATCTGGCCAAGAAACTGGCGTGCATAGGCTGAGAGCGATTCTACATACCGGCGCTGCCCCTCGGCATAGAGCGTATCGAAGGCCAGCGACGACTTGCCCGAGCCAGAAACGCCCGTCAGTACGACCAACTTATCGCGCGGAATCTCGAGATCGATGTTCTTGAGGTTGTGTTCGCGCGCACCCTTGATCACAATCTTATCGCGTGACATAGTAGGCCTTCCAACAGAAGAAACGATGCCGCTGATGAGGCTAAACTCATGCAGGCAGCATCGTAGATATCAACACAGGTGTGCGAAGTATAGCATTCGCTTGCCAGTTCGTCAAACTCGATTTCTGCAATTTCGGGCTGTATCGACAACAGTAATCAGCCCTGAGAGCCACAGAAAATGGCCCTGATGGCACGTTCTAGACATCCGGCTCTAGTCTCTAGCAAGTTTGCGGCGAATATGGCATACTTTCCAAATATGATGCAAACATTACTACACAACCTACAACCACTCTTTCAGGCAATTCGCACTGCTGGTGGCAGCGCCTTGATTGTTGGCGGAGCTGTGCGAGATGCCGTTCTTGGCCTTCAGCCCAGTGATTGCGATATCGAGGTATACGGCCTTGCTCCCGAAGCACTGGCAGCTGCAGTTGCGCCATTTGGCCGCATTGATGCCGTTGGTCGCTCATTTGGGGTATTAAAATTGCGCCAACCTGGCGGGGCGGAAATTGATCTGGCGGTTCCGCAGCACCGTAGCATCAACCCACTTGGCGAGATTGGTACGATGCCAATCCCTGATCCGACTATCACACCACGTGAGGCGTGTGCACGCCGCGATTTCACCTGGAATGCGATGGCAATGACACCCGCAGGGGAGCTTCTCGATTTCTTCGGTGGTCAGGCCGATCTGCAGGCTGGCGTTATTCGCCACACATCAGAAGCCTTCGATGACGATCCATTGCGTGTGTTACGCGCAGTTCAATTTGCAGCCCGCTTCGGCTTCAGGCTTGCGCCAGAAACGGCTGCCCGTTGCCGTACGCTCCTGCCCGCTGCCGCATCACTCCCTGCTGAGCGTGTCTGGGTCGAATGGCAAAAATGGGCGTTGCGTTCGCGCTACCCGCAGATGGGGTTGCGAACTCTGGCCGAGAGTGGCTGGCTGGCCTACTACCCAGCATTGGCGGCATTGGTTGGCTGTCCACAAGATCCAGCTTGGCATCCTGAGGGCGATGTCTGGGTACACACCGGCCATGTTTGTGATGCTGCGGTTGCTATTGCGCTTCGTGAAGGTTTATCCGCCGAGCAGCGCGAGGTGCTGCTGTTTGCGGCACTCTGTCATGATCTGGGGAAGCCACTCACCACTATTATGGGTGAGGATGGGCGGATCCGCAGCCCAGCTCATGCCGAAATGGGTGTTGCCCCTGCGCAAGCGTTACTTGGGCAATTTGGGGCACCTCGCCGATTAGTTGATCCTGTGTTGCGCCTGGTTCGCGAACACATGGCTCTGATCCATGTGATTCCTACCGAACGTGCAGTGCGCCGCCTCGCAGTGCGGCTAGCGCCCGCAACGATTCTTGATTGGCGCTGGTTGATTGCCGCCGATGCATCGGGCCGCCCACCGCTGCGTGCTGGCGATCCGGGTGCGCGTGTCGTGGCTATGGCCGCAAGCCTTGGCGCAGCGACAGGCAAACCCGCCGCGATTGTCACTGGGCGCCACTTACTCGATCTTGGCTATACACCCGGCCCAGCGCTTGGGCGTGCCCTGCGTAATGCCTATAATGCCCAGATTGATGGCGAGTTTGCGGATATTACAGCAGGGCTTGCCTGGCTGGCTCATTCGGCGTCGAATACCGTTTCGACCGCAATCGAAAACCCTTCCAGTACAACCGAAGAGGCTGATGCGCCACGCTGAAAGATACCATGAACGCTGTAGGTATCATCCTCTAATGTTAGGATAGTGATTGTCTGATCTAGCGGGTTCACAATCCAGTATTCAGGGATAGCTGCCTCAGCGTAATCAGCAACTTTTTCGACAGTATCACGCTCTGGATCGTCAGGACTGACAATCTCGACAACTAAATCTGCGCCAAGCCAGTAGCGATTCTGGCGGCGTAAATCGCTAGCATCGCGAACGAGTAGCAAATCAGGTTCGCGGAATGTGCCCTCACGAATCTGAAGCCGCAATGGTGCATACAGCACTGTTCCGCCAATACGTTGTACCCAGGCAAACAACGCGAATAAGAGAAACCGTGAAATGACTTGATGTCGATCAGTTGGCACAGGCAGCACCTCAATTGAACCACTAGAGAATTCAATCAATCGACGGCTGTGATCTGTCATCGCAAGGTATTGTTCGGTTGTCCAAAGCCCTTGTAAGGACGCAAGATCAACAACGGTCTCATAGTCTGTTGTTGCGATTCGTAACATCGGCAGACGCGTTGCGAGAGCCATGTAATCCTCCTAACCGATCTCCGTTGCCGCTCAAGCGCCATAATACTCGTTATGTGTCTGCTTCATTATACGAGTATCTCACCATAAGCTGCTGGCCGTCGGTTGGCTAATGAAGGCAAATCTGTTCGTAGCTGATCCAATTTCGCCAAATCCAGATCGGCAGTTGCGACTCCCTCACCATCAGAAACTTGCGCGATCAGCATGCCCCATGGATCAATGATCATACTGTGGCCGTAGCAACTTCGATCTGGTGGATGAGTGCCCGTCTGCGAAGAGGCAAGCACATAACACTGGTTTTCGATCGCGCGCGCACGCAACAATACTTCCCAATGATCCTTGCCAGTATGGGTTGTAAATGCCGCCGAAACAGTCAACACCTTTGCGCCTGCCAATGCCAGCAATCGGTATAATTCTGGAAAGCGCAAATCATAGCAAATTGTGATACCAAGTGGCAGATTGCCAACCTGCGCAAGTACCGGCTCGTTGCCCGCAATAATCTGCTCCGACTCGCGGTATGATCCGGTGGCAATATCCACATCAAACAGGTGAATTTTGCGATAAAGTGCGCTTACTCTACCTTCTGGATCGAAGAGCTGGCTTGTGTTATGACACATCCCTACAATTGCTGTGCGTTCATACAAACTGCCCGCTAGAAGCCAGATGCCATGGCGGCGTGCGGCTGCGGCAAATGCCTGGCTCGATGGGCCGTCTAAATCTTCGGCATTCTCCCATACTAGCTCTGAACGGCCCAGAAACGTAACATATTCAGGCAGTACAACCAGCTGTGCTCCTTGCTCAGCAGCCCGATCAATCAGTTTAATCGCTCTACATACATTCTCATCACGATTTTCCTGCGAATTGGTTTGAACGACACTCACGCGCATGATCATACTCCTTTATGCCTTTGCAAAATCGAAAAAGCGATATCCGATGCCACGCTCAGTAAGAATATACTTAGGGTTCGCCGGGTCGGCCTCGATTTTTTGGCGCAGGTATGTGACATACAGCCGCAGATAGTGGGTCTCATCATGATATTCTGGCCCCCACACCCGCGATAGCAGCGTCTCGTGGTTCATCACATACCCAGCGTTTTGGACAAGATGGTAGAGTAATCGGTATTCGGTTGGCCGTAGGTTGACCCGCTCGCCATTAACGAGTACCTCGCGGCGGGCAAAATCAATCGTCAAGCGCTCATCAACGACAACAGTTGTCTGTGGTGTGGGCGGTGGCGTGTAGTGGCGGCGCAGCACAGCGCGTATACGGCTGACCAACTCACGATGACTAAAAGGCTTGCTAATATAATCATCTGCACCTAGCTCTAGGCCTTTGATCCGATCTTCCTCATCGGCTCGTGCTGTCAAGATCAGCACCGGCATCGGGCTAAAAATGCGTAGTCGTCTTAGTGTCTCGAAGCCATCCATGCCGGGCATCATAATATCGAGCAGCATGAGGTCGGGCATCTCTTCACGCGCTTTATCGAGCGCCTCACGGCCATTATTTGCACTAATGACACGGCACCCTTCGAGCTCTAGATTCATTCGCATAAACTGCACCATACGTGGCTCATCGTCCACAATAAGGATGCGCTTATCTTTGAGTTCAGTCATAGCGTTTCTCCAATTTACTCCTCAGCCGTCAGTAACCGGCGGGTATCTGTAATCGATGGAGTATTTCCCGTGTTGTCAATCATTGCCTCTGTAAGCCTTGGTGTTGTCAGTGGCATTGTGAACGAGAAGCGCGCTCCACGGCCTGGCTGGCTTTCGACCCAGATTCTGCCGCCATGTGCCTCGACAATTGCGCGTGCCAGGAAGAGTCCTAGCCCAGCGCCCTGTGTCTCACGGCGTAAACGGTTATCGGCGCGATAGAAGCGCTGAAAGAGTTTGCGCTGTTCTTCGGGTGCAATCCCAATTCCCTGATCGGCCACCGAAACAATTGCACGGTCGCCTTCAGGTCTACCACTGATCCGAATCGTACCACCATCTGGACTATATTTGATCGCATTCGAAACCAGATTCTCAAGAACTTCACGGATACGTTCATAGTCGCCATGTACAGCGGGCATATCTGGTGGGAAGCGCAACTCAAAGGTGAAGCGCTCATTGGTTTGGGGGGCAAAACGCTCAGCGACCTGCTCGGCCAGATATTGGAGTGACCAATCGCTCACCTCAAGCCGTAGCCCGCCTGCCTGCAATCGCGATGTGTCGAGTAGATCCTGAATTTGGCGGGCCAGCCGATCGGCCTCTTCACTAATGATCACAAGGCCATTCCGAATAGTCTCCGCATCCCAGTTTGCATCTGGGCGGGCCAATGTCTCGGCATACCCTTTAATAATGCTCACCGGTGTCTTGAGCTCGTGCGAGATCACCGAGAAGAAGGTACTCTGCATCTCCGCTTCAATCCGCTGCTCGGTAATATCGCGTACATTTGCGATTGCGCCACCCAGTTCACCTTGTGCGCCATGTTGGGTGGCATAGCGGCTTTGGACATAGCGGCGGCGGCCATCACGCCCCTCAACCCAGCCCTCCACAATCGGGTTCGCCTCAATTGGGCGGCGTTGTAATGGGCAATCCACCAGACAGATATTCACACCTTGGGCGTTCTTGATGCCAAGTACTTCGGCGCAGGGCCGGCCAAGCGCTTCCTCGCGGGACCAACCCGTCAATTGTTCCATTGCTCGATTAAAGGCTGTGATACGCCAGCGTGAATCAAGAATCATTACCCCATCGGCGCTCTGCTCAATGATCGCGGCAAACTGCTGGCGTTCACGCACCGCGTTTTGATACAAGCGCGCATTACTCACAGCGATTGCCGCCTGATCGGCAAATGCCGCAAGTAGTTGCCGATCGGCATCCGTAAAGCCAACATTCACGGCCGCGCGGAAGACATAAATCACGCCAACTTGGGAGTGCCGGTACATCAGTGGTAATGCACTCATCTGGCGCAAGAGTAGGCGCGTATTGGCGGCAATCTGGCGTAGTGCCTGATCCTGTTGGTTTGTATCGCTTGCCTCGATGGCAAGTAATGGCTCGAAGGCAGGCCATAGCTCGCGTGGCAGATGTGATGCTGCCTGCACTCGCCAACCTAGATCAGCCTCATAGAGTGCGATCAATCCTGAATTGCCAGCCAGCAAATCAACAGCGATTTCGATCACAAGGTTAAGCAAACTATTCAAATCGAGCTGAGCCGTCAGTGCTCGGCTGAGCTGAAGCATGGCCGTGAGCTGGCGTAGCTGTTGATCGCGTGGCTCTAACACTGATCTTATATCCCTCTGACGTAGTTCTAATACCACAATTATATACTACCTCATGTTACGTAATCGAGGCAGCAATACCTGCCAATGATGACAAGAAGGTATGAGGAGGATTATTATGGCTAATACTATTCAAACAACCCGCTGGAGCCCATTACAGGAGATGATGACGCTTCGTGAGGCGATGAGTCAGCTGTTCGATGAAAGTGTTGTCAATCCAACTGCTGCGGGCCGCACACAGAGCTTTGTCCCGTTTCTCGATCTAAGTGAGACGACAGATGCGTATCTGATCGAAGTTGCCGTACCAGGGCTCAAGGCCACTGATCTCGATATTTCCATTGAGCAGGGCCAGCTAACCATTAAGGGTGAAGTCAAGCAGCAGAAGGAAGATCAGAAGCGCAACTATCATCGTGTGGAGCGGCAGTATGGCGCATTCTCACGCACAATTAGCATGCCCGCTAGTGTTCGTGCAGATGCAATCGTAGCGGAACTGAAGGATGGCGTTTTGTACTTGCAAGTCCCCAAGGCCGAGTTCGTCAAGCCACGCAAGGTTGCAATTAGTGTTGCTAACCAGCCCACCGAGCCAATCAATAACTAATTCGCCAGTAGCGATTTGTAGAGGTGGAGGTACCAGGAATGGTGCCTCCGCTTTCTTTTATGTGCGAAGCCTTGCTCACAATTCGCCTTACCATTTACACCCGCGCGCCTCAAATGAAAGCAGCTTGTTAAGCGTTACCAGCAATTCTTCAGGTTTCCCAAACAAACTCAGCGCATGCTTGCGGCTTTTTGAGCACAACTTTGCGATCCTAACACCGAATGGCCCATGGATACTATTTACAGATAGGACTGGACATCTGTTAAAGAGCATGCTATGATGATAAAGACTTACACTACTATTACGATTACGTGTGATTGCAGATGAGCCTGCGGGCATTGTGTATGAAGGAGTGTCGTTATGCGGCTCGATCTCACGAGTAAGCGGGCCAAGAAACTGATGGATGAGCTTGATCTAACAGAAGAAGAAATTCTGCAGATCGTTGCCTCCGCACGTATCAACCTCGCGACATTCGATCCCGAGTACCGCACTAATGTGACTCAAATCGCCGAAGATCTGCGTAAGAGCCGCCCTACAATCTATGGGTGGGCTGATCGTGCGTTGTCTGCCACGATTCATTCTTTGCGAAATATTCGCACTGGTCGGCCTCCCAAAGAGCGTGAGCGGGTTAACGGAAGCGATCTGTAGGTCATTCTGATGATGATCTGTAGTATAATGTATCGATACTTGTTCAGGCTGGCCTTCCGGCGATACTGTTTTGTTGTCAAAATGCGTCATTATTGCGGCAAATGTGTGTGCTATAATGAAACCCATAGAGCTAACAGGTGCTTCGCCTGGGTTTTTGCCCGCACAGAATGAGGTAGGGTAACAATGGATCCACAGCTGACCAGTCAGATCGTGCCGATCGAGGAGGTCAGGGTTATTGAGGAGTGTTTGGCGACGCTCGCTGAGAACACTGGTGGTAACCATATCTTGCTGCTTGATAAGAGCGGCCAGGTCATCGCGGCACATGGCGATGGAACCCGCCAAGATGTAACAGCACTAGGCGCATTGATCGCTGGTACGTTTGCATCATCACGAGAAGTTGCTAAACTACTGCGCGAGAAGGATTTTCGTCAACTCTTCACCCAAGGCGTCCGCGAGAATATTTTTATCGCACTGATCGAAGACCAGTGGATATTGTGTATCATCTTTAATAAGGGTACACATATTGGGCTTGTCAAAGTGCTAACGAAGAAGGCCACCGATGAGCTCGCACTTGTACTTGAGCGAGTTCGTGAGCAGCAGAAGGCGCGCGACGATGTGTTAGGCTCTTCGTTCCGCACCTCAATGGAAGATACGATCGATCTGCTCTTCCGCGACTAACTATTCCAATGGACAGCCGGCTCCCGAACTGTTCGAGCTTCCGAGAGGATCTATGGCTCTGATCAATGTTGCTGCGCGTGAGATTCACTGCAAAGTTGTGTACTATGGTCCCGGCATGAGCGGGAAGACCAGTAACTTGCAGTATATTCATGGTCAAGTACCGAAAGACACTAAAGGCGAACTGCTCTCAATTGCGACTGAGACAGAGCGCACGTTGTTTTTTGACTTTCTTCCACTCGATCTTGGGAAAGTACGCGGATTCCAAACGCGCTTTCACCTGTACACGGTTCCTGGCCAGGTGCTCTACGAACGTACTCGTGTTGCAGTACTGAATGGTGCCGATGGCGTGGTATTCGTGGCCGATTCACAGAAGCATAAAATGCGTGAGAATATTACCAGCTTGCAAGAGCTTGCTGAGAATATTAAAAAGCAAAATAAGAATTTCCGTGAATTCCCGATCGTTCTTCAATATAATAAGCGTGATGTTCCTGGAGCATTACCGTTGGAAACGATGGATCAGTATCTTAACCCACCCCAACTAAAAATGGGTTGGCAGCGCATCGAGGCTGAAGCTACGAATGGCCGTGGAATATTTGAGACTCTACGAACAATTAGTAAGCTTGTTATTAGCCGCCTCTAAATGAGGTGTTATTGGCCATGTATGGTGCGATTGCATTGGCAAGAGCAGTAGAAGGAGTGCTGGAATGGCTCTTGCGGGTGATCTAAGCGAATTCCCCCTCACCGATATTATTCAGCTTGTTGATCTCAGCAAGCAGACGGGTGGGGTGCATATCAAAGGCCAACGCGGTCAACAGCCAATTGAGGGCTGGATCTATTTCCGTGATGGTAAGATCATCGCTGCTACGCTTGGGAACTTGCCAGCCCTAGATGCGGCATATACCTTCTTCACAGTCCAGGCTGGCCCGTTTCAGTTCCACGAACGAGCACAGCCAGATTCCCAATCCATCACTCAATCCAATGAAGTGATTATCATGGAAGGGATCATGCGCCAGGAGCAGTGGCAAGAGCTCCAGCAGCATGCACCCCCGGCACATGTGATTCCACGTTTGGTGCCGAATCCTTCCCAGAGTAGTAGCGAGATTAGCCTTGAGGCTGAGGAATGGCGCATTCTTACCATGGTGAATGGCAAGAATTCGGTTGGCCATATTGCCCAACGTAGCGGCCTTGGCGAACTGCGGACTGCTGAGATTATGGCACGGCTGCTCTCGATTGGTCTGATTGAAAATCGCGAGGCCACACTCGCAGAGACAATCTTCCCCGAATTAGAGCGTTCCGTCATGGTTTCGCTTGGGGCATCGGCACGCGCATTACTCTATGACGCCTATGGCCGCAGCGGAATCCGCGATCAAAATGCTGCAACCTGGGATCAAGTTGCCGCAGCGATCGATATTTTTGAGCAGTTGGCTATGCGGGCGTTTAGTGTTGAACATGTTCGGCAACTCGTTGAGGAGATGCGGGCGTTCTTACAACAAACATCCGGTGTTGCGAAATAAGTCATTCGTAGGATCGTATCTGTTCGTAACACATCAGAAGCATGTTATACTATGGGAACGGTTCATGACCCTGTCCGTCGAAACGGATGGGGTCGATTTATCCCTGAAAGGTAGCTTGTGCGTGCGCTGATCAGTGTCTCTGACAAACGCGATCTTACTATTTTCGCCGGTGGCCTCCAACAGATTGACGTTGAAATCTATTCGACTGGCAATACCGCTCGAACATTGAATGAGCTTGGTATTGCTGCTACTTCAGTGACGAAACTTACCAATTTTCCTGAGATTCTTGATGGCCGTGTAAAGACACTGCATCCAGGCGTTCACGCAGGAATCCTTGCCAGGCGTGATCTCCCTGCTCATCTACAAGCACTCGAAGAGCATTCGATTAGCCTGATTGATCTCGTCGTGGTCAACCTCTATCCATTTGCGGCCACGATTGCTAACCCAGCAGTGACCTTTGAACAAGCGATTGAGCAGATTGATATTGGTGGGCCTGCAATGGTACGTGCAGCTGCCAAAAACCATGCCAGTGTCTTGGTTGTTGTCGATCCTGCGGATTATCCGGTAGTTTTGGAAGCCATTCAACAAAATACTGTCAACGACGATCTGCGTCGTCGGTTGGCCGCAAAAGCTTTTGCACACACGGCGGCCTATGATGCGGCAATTGCCACATATCTTGCGAGTGACTCATTCCCTGCAACACTGCCATTGGCCTTTGAGAAGGCTCAAGATTTGCGCTATGGTGAGAACCCACATCAGCGCGCGGCACTCTATGGCTCATTTGCGAGTTTCTTTGAGCAACTCCATGGCAAGGAGCTTTCCTACATTAATATTCTGGATATTAGTGCGATTCAGGAACTGATTGAGGAATTCGATCCCCAGGCTGGTGTGGCGTTGGCGATCGTCAAGCATACGAATCCATGTGGAGTTGGGGTTGGCACCACTGGGCTAGAGGCATGGCAAAAGGCATTTGCTACCGATCGCGAAGCTCCCTTTGGTGGCATCATTGCACTGAATCAACAGCTCGATATGGCTCTGGCTATGGCGATTGATGAGATATTTTCTGAGATTATTATTGCACCCTCATTTGAACCACAAGCACTGGAACTGTTGCGTAAGAAAAAGAACCGCCGACTTATGCGGAGCCTACGCTCAGTTGCTGAGCAACGTGGTGCCCTGCTGCATAGTGTGCCTGGCGGTGTGCTTGTGCAACAGCCAGATCGCGCGCCACTCGCCACAGAGCCAATGAAAGTCGTTACGCAGCGCGCACCCTCTGAGCAAGAACAGCAGGCGTTACGCTTTGCATGGCAGGTCGTGAAGCATGTCAAATCGAATGCAATTGTCTATGCTGCCGCAGATCGAACCCTTGGAATTGGCGCTGGGCAGATGAGCCGCGTTGATAGTTCTCGCATTGCAGCCTGGAAAGCCCAAAATGCTGGCCTACCACTTGCAGGGTGCGTGATCGCCAGTGATGCGCTCTTCCCATTCCCGGATGGGGTGGAAACCGCAGCGGCAGCTGGCGCGACAGCGGTGATCCAACCAGGCGGCTCGGTACGCGATGCCGAGGTAATTGCTGCCGCTGATCGCATGGGCATGGCAATGGTCTTTACCGGAACACGGCACTTTCGCCATTAATTGCCCACACAGCTCTTTGGTGGGCGACCATACAAGGGGATCTACAATCCTGATTGGCTTAGGAACAGTACTACGATGACAATGCTTGACATAAAATATAATGCTGACGGCTTTATCCCAGCGATTGTGCAGCATGCGCATACTGGTGAGGTGCTGATGCTGGGGTATATGAATGCGGATGCATTAGCGCAGACCACACAAACTGGTTTGGTGACGTTTTGGAGCCGTAGTCGTTCTATACTATGGACGAAGGGCGAGACATCGGGCCATGTGCTGCGGCTTATCGAGATCCGGCCCGATTGTGATGCAGATGCGCTGTTAGTGTTGGCCGAACCGATTGGGCCAACCTGTCATACAGGTCATCCCAGCTGTTTTCATCGCACGTTGGAAGGAAGCGATGTTGAACGCGCACCAGCGATCGGGTTTCTGGCCGAGTTGGCAGCTCTGATTGCCAAGCGTGCCGAAGAGCGCCCAGCTGGGGCATATACAACAAAGCTCCTGGATGGTGGAGTTGACCGGATTGGGAAGAAAATAGGCGAAGAAGCAGCTGAAGTTATTATTGCTGCGAAGAATGCTAACGCGGCTGAGCTTACCTGGGAAACTGCCGATCTGCTGTACCATACGTTGGTTCTGCTTCAGCAGCAACAGGTGCCGCTTCAGGCGATCTGGGCTGAGTTGCGCCGGCGTCACGCGGGCTAATGAACTGTGGAGTATATGCGTGTCACAATTGATCGATAATCACCTGCAGTGTTCGAATATGCTGGTAGAGCGGCTGCTAAGTACGCTTGATCCCTTGGTCTTAGCAACGAGTGCTCCAGAATTAGCATGTAACGAACTCCATGCAGATGTAGCAGCATTTGCGCATATAGGTGAGCATGGTAATCTGACGCTTGCAGCGAATGCGCGTTCTTTGCACACGTTTCACATGGCTCCGCAAACCGAGCTATTGCTCAAACTTGCTGAAAACTCCCTGAAAGCGGATAAGCTATTATATCTGAATGCCGATGAGCCTGGCTATGAGGCAGCCTTGGTTGTTGCTGGGTTTCGCACACTCTTGAGTATCCCTGTACAAGCACAGGATCAGTTGATTGGTATTGTGCTTGTACTCTGGGAAGATACACTGTCGCTCGATCCCGATCTTCTGGGCCAGGCAACCTTGTTT
>JANLSE010000715.1:0-11105 GCA_031362265.1 Roseiflexaceae bacterium | reverse complement strand
GTCAAGGTTGCACATCGCATTGCGGTACTTGATCGTGGAAAGCTGATTGAGCTTGGTACCCACGATGCTCTGATTGCAGAGGATGGCCTGTATGCGCGGCTATATGCAATGCAGTTCCGTGAGCCAGAGGCGCTGAGTGTTGCGCCTGAGGCCGGGCAGGAAGATACTCAGGTTACAACGACACGTAATGCACGGGCGACCGGGATTCTGGGTTTGCTTGGTAATCGCGATTAGCGTGCCCATTATTCTTCACGTCTTTGCGTTGAATCGTTTCCTTTGCGCTTTCGCGTCTTTGCGTTGAATCGTTCCTCCCTGCGCTTTTGCGTTCTTGCGCTCTTGCGCTGAATGTCATCATTACGTCACCCACTAAGCACCCGATACCCTGCGGCGTTGCGTTTAACCAATCGATGTTGCCCGATAATGCACGCCCGAGGTACCCTATGCTTAACCGACTTCGCCAGCGGCGCTATGCCCCACTGCTGCTTGCTACCCTGCTCCTAGCCACTATCTGTGCTATTGTCATTCGCCCTACTGCGGCTGCCAACCCCGCGCTGGCGCATACCCCGCCGATGGGCTGGAACAGCTGGAACACCTTTGGCTGCCGAATCGATGAGCAGACCTTGCGCGAAACTGCCGATGCCATGGTCGCCAGCGGTATGCGCGATGCAGGCTACCGCTATCTGGTCGTCGATGACTGCTGGCAGACCGGGCGCTCGTCCGATGGTCAGATCCATGCTAGCACCCGCACCTTCCCAAGTGGCATGGCCGCATTGGCCGAATATATTCATGCGCGCGGTCTCCTTTTCGGCATCTACACCAGTGCTGGTAGCCAGACGTGCCAGGGGCGGCCGGGGAGTCGTGGTTTCGAGTATCAGGATGCCGCGATCTATGCGGCCTGGGGAGTCGATTATATTAAGGTCGATTGGTGTTTCAGCGATGGGCTCGATGCCGCACAGCAGTATCGCCTCTGGAGTGACGCGATTGCCGCAACTGGCCGCCCAATGCTGCTCAGTATCTGTGAATGGGGCGAGAACGACCCTACTGCTTGGGCACCCAGTATCGGCAATATGTGGCGCACTTCGCAGGATATTCGCCCTGAATGGGCCAGCATCCTTGGTAATCTCGACACCACCGCGCATCAGAATTGGGCTGCCGGGCCGGGTCGTTGGGCCGACGCCGATATGCTACAGGTTGGCAATGGCCTACTCTCGCTTGATGAGAACAAAGCCCATTTTAGCATGTGGGCATTGCTTGGCTCACCACTCATGGCAGGCAACGATTTGCGCTTCATGTCGCCAACCACCAATGCACTCTTAACCAATGCCGAGGTGATCGCTGTCAGCCAAGATTCGGCCACCATCCCCGGCAATATTGTCGATGACACTGGCACCGGCCTTCAGGTTTGGGCTAGGCCACTCGCGAATGGCAGCCGCGCCGTGGCGCTGCTCAATCGTAGCGATGCATCCACCAATATCACCGCATTCTGGGAGAAGATCGCGCTCGCTCCAGGCCTAGCCACTGTGCACGATCTCTGGGATCATTTCGATCTCGGGACGTTTGATGGCTCATTTTCGGCGATTGTGCCAGCCCATGGGGTTGTCTTTGTGAACATCAGCAGTTCTGGCCGTGGCATGGCACTCTCCGATATGAGCCCAACTGTGGCCAATAACGGCTATGGCCCAACCGAACGCGATCAGAGTAATGGTGAGTCGGAAGGTGGCGATGGCCATGTGCTCACTCTGAATGGCCGTAGCTACCCGCGTGGCCTAGGGGTGCATGCGCCATTTGAGGCCAACTACGAGCTAGGTGGGCGCTGCTCGCAGTTCTCCGCCGATCTTGGCATTGATGATGAAGTTGGTGAACATGGCCTAGTCGAGTTCCAAATCTGGGGCGATGACATATTACGCTATGCGAGTGGCCCACTGAGCGGCAATGCCCCAACCCAACATATCGATCTGGATCTGCATGGCATCCAGAACCTGCGCTTGGTCGTCACCGATGGCGGCAATGGCACGGAGTACGATCATGCCGATTGGGCCGGGGCGATGTTCGCATGCGAGACATAAAAACGGTCAACTCAAAAGAGCAGGGAAGAGCCGATTCAACGCAAAGGCGCAAAGGCGCAAAGATATAAGGCTGCTTAGCGTCTTAGCGTTCTTAGCGTCTTAGCGTTATTGGTATGTGGCTAGGCAGAGAGAACAAGACAAGGAGACAAGGAGATCAGATAGCGCAAAACAAACGAACGCATAGCGCAAAACAAACGAACGCTTCTGCGCTCTTGCGTTCCATCGTTCCATCGTTCCAACGCTCGATCGCTACACCCAGAGGGTACCCGGCTCCAATGTTTCATTGCTTCACCACCACATTCCCAATATCTGGCACTGCCGAGATCCAGATCTGGCCGCGATTGAACCGCACCTCCGAGCCATCCGCCAGGAAGAGCCGTAATTGTCCAGCGGCGCTTTCCTTTGTCCAGGTCACATCGATCTGCATCCCATCGATAAAGACCTTTGCTGGCCCAAAGCCAATCACATCCTGCTCGATCCGGCCTTTGGGATCGTTCTTCAGCTTGCGCTCCTTGACCTCCAACACCACAACATTTTTCGTGCGCAGTTGCTTGCCAGAAGCCGAGTCGATTGCCGCCTTGCCGCGCCGCAGCCGCAGATACGAATTGCTCTCTGAGTCGTAGGTCCAACCCACCGACTCCTGCTTATACAAGAAGAAATACCCGATTGAGGGTGCGGGCGCTCCGCCGCTGCCAGGTGCGTCGTCCTTGAACAGATAGCCAACCTCGGGGTCGTTCAGATCAGCGGCCTTGAATACATTTGCCGCGCGCCCAAGCGCTTCGCTACTGGTGAACAGGTTGTGTGGCGCAAAGCGCTTCTTACTGCGCGTGAAGTATGCACCCCCGACGCGCTTGAGCGCATCCAGATTCACCACATCAGTGGTCTGATCAAGCAGTGCGAGCGCCTGTGGTGAGCCGCCTGCATGGGTATAGAGCGCATGGAAGCCCATTGCCCACTGGACGAAATAGAGCCGCGCGCTACGTACCGGCCCAACTTGTGCTGCTTCTGCGCTAATCCCCGGCGCATAGATCGCCATGAAGCGGGTGATGCCATACTCGGCGAGTGCCTCAAACACAACCGAAGCTTTGTCTAACCCAGTCTGTGGGTAGGCATTCGGATGATTATCGATCATTACAGCAATTGGTCGCTTACTAACTGTGCCACGCTCCATCGCACCCGGTGTCTGAGCAGATGGTGCAACCGGAGCAGGAGCCAGCGCCAACAAGAGTGTGGCACAGAAGAGGAGAGCGAAAAGGCGGGTGAACATGAGGAATCCTTTCTGGAGCGATGGAATGATTGAGCCGGGTACCAGACCCAAAGGGTGCCCCGGTGTAGCATTGGAGCATTGGAGCATTGGAACGTTGGAACGTTGGAATGTTGGAGCGTTGGAGCGTTGGAGCGAAAGAACGATAAAGCGGTGGAACAGCTTGTGCGTCTCCTTGTCTCTGTGTCTCTGTGGTTCCCTTCGGCTGTACGTTCGACTGAGCTCACGCCGAAGTCTCAGGGCTGGCTTGGTTCTTGCGTTCTTGCGTTCTTGCGTTCTTGCGTTCTTGCGTTCTGCGTTCTGCGGTTCTATAAGGATTACTATACCAACGTCATCGGTACACCGTGGGTTTGGGCAAGGTCAAGTGCGCCAGTGGCGGCACCAGGTGCGACGCGAATTTCAAGCGCACTTGGCCCTTCGCCACGCAATGCGATCCGTCCTTGTGCCGCGCTATCTTGGCTTAGCCGAATGAGTGTGTTGCCGAGTGTAAAGCTTACCTGATCTGCCTGTGGACGGGAAGCCTCGCTTTGTACACCAAGCAATGCCTGGTAGTGTGCGCTGCTAGCGGCCAGATCCTGCACGGCGATACTAAGCGATGCAACGCCTTGTGCACCATTTGGGTGTACATGCGCTTCGCCATGCGGTACCCGTAGGGCGCGCGGTGTAACATCGGCACAGAAGAACGGCAGATCCGCACTTGTCGCACGGCCGGTTTGCCACTCAAGGCGCACACCATCGGGGCGTAGCCTGCCACCTGGGAATGGCCCTTCGAGCGGTAGGCCACGTGCGCGCGCGGCATCCAGATCTTCTGCGATAGCGCTTGGCAGCAGCGCAAAATCGATCAAGCCCTCGCCCGCAGCAACATGATGCCACCAAGTATGCTCTGGCGCGGTGCGGCGAAAGGCAATCAGTTCCAGGTAACAGCCATCGGCAAAGCTCACCAAGACATTATGTGATGCGCCGCCGGTGTGTTCACCACCCACAACGACATTAAACCCAAGTGCGCGATAATCAGCGGCGGCCTGCTCAAGGTCGGCCACCAGAATGACAACATGGTCTATTGCGCGAATCATGTTCGTCTGCCTATCTCGTGCTTCCAATCAACCTCGCCGCGCGATTGTGCCACAACCTGTGGATTTCAGCAAGCGCGTTATGCTACTGAGCTATGACGGAATGGGCGTTATCGCACGATAGACGAGCCGGAGACCATTTCAACGCAAAGGCGCAAAGGCGCGAGACCAAAAAGCTTGCGTCTTTGCGTCTTTGCGTCTTTGCGTTTCCGTCTTCCGTTTTCCCATTTTCGTCTGGGCTATGGTTGGTGTGCCACTCTACCGCAACGCTTCGCGCACTCGCCCGCCCGCCCGGTTGAGTCGGTGTTGGGCTTCTGCTGGAGTAATATTGCCCAACGCGGCCACGATTGCAGTTTTGACCTGATGTTGGCATGCTGCTAGCAGAATCGTAGCCTCGGCTTCTTCTAGCCCGGTTGCCTCGCATACAATCCGTAAGGCGCGCTGGCGGAGCTTTGTATTGGTCGATTGCACATCGACCATCAGGTTGCCGTATGTTTTGCCAAGCCGAATCATCACCGCAGTTGTGATCATATTCAATACCATCTTCTGTGCGGTTCCGGCTTTCATTCGGGTTGAACCAGTGATGACCTCTGGCCCTACAAGTGGGGCAATCACAATATAGGCATGGTTTGCGATCGCTGAGGGGTGGCTACACGCCAGGCTAATTGTTTGTGCGCCAGTTGCGCGTGCCGCTTGCATGGCCCCGATGACATACGGGGTATTCCCGCTTGCGGCGATCCCGATCAGCACATCGTTGGGAGTGATCTGAATCGCCTGCACAGCACTCGCGCCAGCTGAAGCATCATCTTCGGCACCTTCAATTGCCGCATCAAAGGCCTGTTTCCCACCGGCGATCAGGGCAATCACCAGCTCAGGCGGAGTATTATAGGTTGGTGGGCATTCGGCAGCATCAAGCGCACCTAACCGCCCGGATGTTCCTGCACCCACATAGATCAAGCGCCCACCAATCCGCATGCGTTCTGCAATCGCTTCTACTGCCATTGCAATCTGTGGTAGCTCGGCCTGAACCACTGCCGCTACATGCGCGTCCTCGTAGTTGATGATCTGGAGCATCTCAATTGTGGAAACTGTGTCAATATACGTCGAAGCTGGGTTGCGAGTTTCGGTAAGCGGGAGCGAGGGAGCGATGGAACGTTGGAGCCGGGTACCCTCTGGATGGAGCATTGGAGCATTGGAGCATTGGAGCATTGGAGCATTGGAGCGAGCTTGCCCTATCTCCGTGTTATCGTGTTCCCCGGTCACCGCGTCACCCTGTCTCCCTGTCTCCCTGTCTCCCTGTCTCCCTGTCACGCTTCCTAATATCACTGGCCGGGCTGCGCCTGTGGCGGCGGGTAGGTTGCCAGGGCGGCCATGCCATGTTTCATAGGCAAGGACGGCGAAGGCGAGTGCTTCTTTGGCTTCGGCAGGAATACCAATAGCATCACTTGTGAGCAGGCGAGCCGGAGCGAGGAGTGTACCCAGCATGTGCATAAGCGTTGCATTACGTGCGCCGCCGCCGCTTACAATCACCTCTGCGGGCATGTGTGGGAGGAAGCTACGATAGGCGTTGGCAATACTATCTGCGCTAAAGGCAGTGAGCGTTGCCATAAGGTCGGCTTCGCTAAGACCGAGGATGTGAGCGCGGGCATGGATTTGCTCGCTGAATGCTGCGCCAAAATCTTCGCGGCCAGTTGATTTTGGTGGCTTGCGCTGTAGGAATGGATGATCGAGTAGTTCTTCAAGCAGCGTGCCATGGACATGGCCTTGGGCGGCGAAAGCGCCATTGCGGTCGAATGCTTCGCGCCCGCCGCTGATCTTGCGCATTGCGCTATCGATCAACATATTGCCAGGGCCAGTATCAAATGCCAGAGCGCCAATGCCTCCTGGCGGCAAGTAAGTCATATTCCCAATGCCGCCAATGTTCTGGGCTGCACGGATGAAGGTGGGGTGCGAGAGCAGCAGTACATCAACTGCTGGTACCAATGGGGCACCTTGCCCGCCTGCTGCAATATCGCGTGTGCGGAAATCGCTTATAACTGGCACACCAGTTAGTTCGCTGATCTCTGCGGCTGTGCCGATCTGGAGGGTGCTGGCAGGCTGGCTATTTGGTGCATGCCAGATCGTTTGGCCATGGCTGCCAATCAGGTCAATCTGTTGTGCCGAGAGGCCACATGCAGTAGCGGTGGTGAGCGCAGCACTGCCAAAGGCCTGGCCAAGCGCTGCGTTAAGTACACAGATCCGATCAACCGTGGCGCTGCGTGGGTCGCAACAGGCCAAAATCTCGGCACGCAATGCAGCCGGATGCGGGATTGTTGTATGATAGAGTAACTGCCAGTTGAGGTGGGGCGGCGCTCCTGTGATCTCTACCACCGCTGCATCAATACCATCGGCGGATGTGCCCGACATAAGGCCGATGACAATCATGAGAGCAACTCACGGAGTGCTGCCTGCAATGCTGCCGGGCTGTGGCGCACGGTATCCTGTTTATTCCATAATGCGCGCTTTGCACCAATTGGTTCGGCTAGTTCATGCACAAGAGTATGCACACCAAGCGCTTCGATTGACATAATCTCATCCTGATCCGGTTGTAGCAGGAACAGCCCTTCGGCTTCGTAGGGCAGCATGGCTTGTGGGTCGTATGGACTCTGATTAATCAGTGCAATATCGAGTGTTCCTGGCCCAAGCAGATCAACAATGCGCTGTACATGGTCGTAGGCGCGCAGGCCATCGCTCTGGCCAGGTTGAGTTGTATTGTTACAAATATACGCAATGCGTGCGCGGGTCGTAGCCAGTGCTTCGGCAAGCCCTTCGGTAAGGAGTGCTGCTAAGACGGTTGTGAATAGGCTTCCAGGCCCAAGTACGACCAGATCGGCATTCTGGATTGCGCTGAGTACGGGTGGGTAGGCCGGTGCGGCAGTATTGAGGAATAGTCGCGCGATCGGTGGTTTGTGCAGGCCACGTACATGCAGTTCACCCTCAACCAAGCTGCCATCGGTTAGTTCTGCGCACAGTTGCGTATTGGCTGCAGTGACGGGCAGGATTCGCGCGGTACATGCACATAACGTGGCTAGCTGTTCAACTGCGGCTGCAAAATCGCCCATGGATTGCGCCATGGCGGCCAGCATAAGATTGCCAAACGCCATACCTTCCAGTTGTGGAATGCCACGGCCATCGAAGCGCTGCTCGAGTAGTTGTGCCAGTGTGCGGTTTGCCGCAAATGCCGCAATTGTTGCGCGTAGATCGCCTGGCGCAGGAATATCGCCAATTGTACGCGCCAAACCTGTTGAGCGGCCAGTGTCTGTTACGGCAATAACAGCCGTTAGCTGATCGCTAATGTCTTCGGCTGCCTTGAGCACCTGAGTTGCACCACCGCCACCGCCAATGGCCACGATGGAGGGAGAGGATTGCATGACATGTTCCTCTAAAATGAACGCTTATGATGCTCACATTGTACGACATATCGCCTATGCAGATTTTGTGATCGCACCGCACGATTCGCGAATGACAAGCTCAACAGGCATCACGATGCGCCCTTCTGTGGTGCTGTCGTTGAACAGTTCCAGCAAGAGCCGCACGGCCTGCACACCCAGGCGCACCTTGGGATGATTGATGGTTGTGAGGCGCGGGCGGGTAAGAGAAGCGACCTGCAGATCGCCACATCCAACCAAGGCCAGATCGCGTGGAACCGCAATATGGGCATCGTGCAAGGCTTCTAATGCACCAACGGCGCGAACATCATCAACAACAAAACATGCGGTCATACTGGTATCGCGCAGCAGCTTTTGCATGGCTGCACGACCTTGGCCAACCAGGTCGGTTGCGAATTCGGAAGCCACAACCACCCGGCGTTCGTCAAATGCTATTCCAGCCTCTTCAAGTGCGCGGCGGTAGCCAGTATAGCGACCACAATCTTGTAGATTACTAATCATGCTAATACGAGTATGCCCTAGCCGAATAAGATGGTTTGTTGCCAGGTAGCCAGCCCGTAGATTATCGATCTCAACCGATGGTGGATCGTCGGCGTCTGGCATTGTTTGCCGATTAACGGTGACAAGCGGCACATCCAAATGGCGGTATAGCTCAAGGCGGCGCTCATCATCTGGGACAATAAGTAGCCCATCGACGCGCCGATCCAGCATACGCGCCAGTTGCCGATCTTCGAGAAGTGGATCGTAGGCTGTGTGCCCCAGAATGACACCATATCCAGCCGCTGCTGCTTCTTCACTGACGCCACGAACTAATCCAGCAAACAATGGTTCTGCAATATTTGGAACGAGTAACCCAATTGTCATTGTTGTCTGTTGGCGCAGCGAGCTTGCCAGTACATTTCGGCGGTAGCCAAGCTTTCGGATCGCATCAAACACACGTTGACGAGTACTATCGCTCACTGGCGCAGTATTGTTAATCACATGTGAGACCGTGCTTGGTACGACGCCTGCGAGACTAGCTACGTCGCGGATGGTGATTGTCGCGGCTTGTCTGCTCATGGGCTTCCCCTTACGACCAATTGGCCTGCCCCAATACGGCTGTAGTTGTTGTAGTAATTGTTAGATGCTATTGTGCCTGCACCATATTATAGAAGCGAGATTAATGTATTACAACCCCTTAAACAGTGCAGAAATTGTTTCAATTATTAAAATTTCGAGCGAATGGCGTATTAAAAGGGTAAACAAACGAGCAATTGTGAGCGATTCTCGCCCAGTATTGCTTTACAATCTATGCTATTGTAAGAAATTCAAACTATTATTGGAGCGAATGGGCTAATGGTATACTTGTGACGGCTCCCAGGGCCAAGGCACCTGGGCTTCAGAGAATGCCGCCCCATTCTCATCTTCTCGAAAGAAGACAGGGTTGGTGTGCCGCCTTGAATGTACTTGCCAGTGGAGGCTCTCAGGTTGGCATCTTCCGCCTCACCAGTACACGACGTGACTTTGAGTCTTTTACCTTGCGGAAGGTTTCCCGCAAGAACGCCCAAAACTCAGTTGGAAAGGTACTAGGCACGAATGCCTACACCCGTAGTATACCAGAAAACCTGTGCTAGTGCAAGCGGTTTGTGGCGTTAGGACGCCATATGTGAAGGGAATGTCAGATGTGTGATGAACATCTAAAGCGGCTGAAGCGAGCGAAGGGCTTCTATCCGGGTACCCTTTGGGTGTCTAAAGCTGGTGGGCTTTACGCCCTATCCCATAAATATGGTATTTGAAGAGTAGAGGCCAGTTCATATGGATGATCGTTATACAATTGACACTCCCGAAAATATCGAGTTTGGGTATGATATTGCAGGCATTGGTTCGCGCATGTTGGCGGCAATTGTGGATACAGTAGCAATCGCGATAGCGGAGGCGATTGTTTTGTTTGCGGGTGGAGTTGCAGTAAGATCGCTTGGGATAGCAGAGAATCTCCTTACTGCTGTGGGTATTCTGGTTGGATTTGTCATTTTGTGGGGTTACTATATTGCATTTGAGATGCTATGGAACGGCCAAAGCCTTGGTAAGCGCTTGCTTGGGTTGCGGGTTGTACGTGAAGGTGGCCGTCCGATCACATTTACGGCTTCGGCGATTCGGAATTTGGTACGCTTTGTCGATTTTCTTCCGATTGTCTATGGAATTGGTGTTGTTGTGATGTTTATTGATACGCGTGCACGGCGTTTGGGTGATCTTGCAGCTGGTGTAGTGGTTGTGCGTGAGCGCAGCGAGGTCACTTTGGCGAGTCTTGTTGCTACATCAGCGGCGCTCCTCGCGACGGATGCAACCATCGATGCTGAGCCGTTCCCTGGGATTAGCCTACTGCGTGAGGTTGATTATCGTCTGGTTCAAGAATTCTTGGATCAACGCCTGAGTCTTGGCCGTGAGGCGCGTGCACGGCTCGCTGGCCAACTAGTGCAAGGCCTGGAAGTACGGCTTAGTATGGCTGCGGAGGTTGCGCCTGAAGTATTTCTTGAGCATGTTGCACGAGCCTATCGAGCACATCAGGCTGCTCAAGTTCAATCTGTAACATCTGAGGTAGACGTTTAAACCAATTTGGCTGGCGGCGCGCGAAGGCATGCGTATCGAATTTGAGGCGCGTCACAGCCTGCTCCAGAGTCTGTTCCCCAGCAAAGTATGGCTGAAACTCACGGTATCCTAGCCCAGACATCGCGGGTAGATCCCAGCTGTACCCTTGCTCTACCAACTGGCGCACCTCGGAAAGTAAGCCAAGCTCGATCATCTGATCAATTCGTAGATCGATCCGCTCGTAGAGCTCCGCTACCGGGCGGGTAAACCAAATAGTTTGAATACGATAGGGCGGTGCCTTCATACGTTGCTGAACAGAGATTGGCTGCCCAGTTATTTCATACACCTCAAGCGCACGAATAATCCGGCGGAGATTCGTGTTTAGGATCCCCTCAGCCGCAGTTGGGTCGTACTGTGCGAGGCGTGCGTGTAAGGCAGGCACCCCAACCTGCTGAGCTTCCTGCTCTAGCCGTGCGCGGATCTCCGGCTGTGGAGCGACTCGTGGGATTTGCCAGCCCTGTAATACCGCTGCCAGATACTGGCCAGTACCACCAACCAGTAATGGCACCCGCCCACGCGCCGTAATCTCGGCGATCACAGCATACGCGGAATCCTGATAGGTTGCGAGTGAGAAATCCTCATTGGGATCGACCAAATCAATCAGGTGATGCGGTACCGCTTGCTGCTCAGCCTGGGTTGGCTTGGCGGTGCC
>JANLSE010000210.1:0-13793 GCA_031362265.1 Roseiflexaceae bacterium | reverse complement strand
CCCGAACAGCCTCAGTATGTAGTGGAAATGCCAATTCGGCAGGTTTCGTAAGCACAACAAGCTCTTGGGTTTCACTATTTGGCGTAAAGCTTGGCAATACGCTGATCGGCGGACACAACCCAAACAGTAACAGATGTCCGCCTGGTGAACTCAACGACTCAAAGAAAGTGATCTGGTGCGCTGCGGTTGTGATACCGGTCTCTTCAAATAACTCTCGCGCAATCGCACTGCGCCACTCCTCACCGACATCAATGAAGCCACCAGGTAACGCCAGTTCGCCAATCCTGGGTGGAATCGCACGCCGCACAAGCAGTATTCCCTCCCCAACCGGTAGTATTGCGACACCTACCGGGAGTGGGTTGATATAGCTGGTACTGCCACATGCTACGCAGACTCGCGGCCATCCAAGGCCATCCGCAAACTGCGCGCCACAGAATGAGCAGTGTTGATTCTTGCTAGGCACCTGAAACCTCCCTATGAGCGATGGAGCATCGGAGCATCGGAGCATCGGAGCAGTTTTAGCGTCTTTGCGCTCTTGCGTTCTTGCGCTCCTGCGTTCTTGCGCTCCTGCGTTCTTGCGTTCTTGCGTTCTTGCGTTCTTGCGTTCCTGCGCTCCTGCGTTACTCTGGTTGATACGGTTCCCAGCCAACCACACGCCAGCCAGTTATGCCATACACAAGGTCTGCTTGGAAGAGTGTGTGATCGGGAAGTTGTACGATTGCATGTGCTTGTTCTGCATCCACATCGAGTTGAATTGGCACATAATTGGTATGGATGAAGAGCCCGACAATCTCATTATACCGCGAAGTAAGTGGGTCGGTGGGGAGGCTGCCTTGAGCTATGGCAGTATCGATGATCTTCAGCAAACTCTCGGCACGATCATTATCCATACGTAAAAGTGCTTGGCGCGTAGCGAATAACATTGTTTCAAGAACAACTGCAGTTGTATCACTAGGTGCACTGCTCATAGACTGGCGAATTTCGTTGGTCCAATCGCTGGGCGGGGGTGGTAACTGGCGCGCTGGTGGATCGAAGCGCTCTTGGTAGCTGCGCATGGTGTCGAAGAAGTGGGTTTGTAGGCTTACGGCACGCCGGTCAGTGCTGCTTGCGGGTTGTTGCGTCAGCCAGTTGCGCCATTCTTGCTCAAGCTCTGCATTGGTTTTCTGAAGTGGTGTGGCAATACGCTCGTTATCGCTTTTACAGAAGGTATCCGAATCGATATCCGCATGGCCACGCTGTGGAGCCTGGAGCTTGTACATGTGGGTGAAGACATCCAATCCATAGGTTGCGATCAGGAAATCGCTATATGAGGCTGCTTCCAGATAGGCAATTTCGTGCTGTGCGGCATAAAAATCATTGCGCAAAACACAGAGCGGAACATAGTTTGGCGAACGCACAATCGCGGAAACCCAGCTATTATATGGTTCTATACCGTAATGCCCACTGGTCGCATATACAGCGATTCCCTCGCCAAGTAGCCCACCGACCTCGTTTTCGGCTGGCAGGATCGATGCGCCTAACGCATGAATAGTTTCGTGGGTCAGGTAGTTCCAAGGGCTAATAGCGGTATAGTTGCGATCAAGGTGCGAAATAATCAGTGGGCCGCTGCTGCCATATGCGACTCCACCCTGCCAAAAGACCCGCGGCACCAGATACACCGACACACTAATCGCGCTGGTTGGTGGCAGTAGAGTTGCTGCATGCTGATAGCCATCCTCCGCAATCAGTGCCAGTTGATCGAGATCGCGGGCGGCAGCGCTATGAGGGAGCGCAAAAAGGCGGAAATGCGCTGTGGCTCGTGTCAACCAACCATCCGTGGTTTGGATTGGTGTTGCGGTGGGTTGCTGAGTTGCCGTTGGAAGGGGTGTCGGAGTTGGGATTATTGTTGGTGATGGCGTAACTGTTGGCGTAACTGTTGGTGTGCTGGTCGGCGTGTTGGTCGGCAGCGCTGTAGCACTAGGTGCAGCTACTATGGCTCTCGTGGCTAGGAGGGTTGCTGTAGATACAGTTGGTGGTTCTAGTGCTGCGAGCGGTGCTAGTGCGGTAGGTGGGCGCAGTAGAACGGCCAACACGGCGAACGCGATGAGGATCGGGATGAGTGGTATGAGGCGACGCATACGCCTTATGGGGCCGGAGCAACTGGCGAAAGCAGTGTTGCGGATGCCCAGCCCTCCGTACCAATTGCAACACCATTACCATCACGGGCTGGCGCAAGCCGCGTGACACGGATCCGATACCAAAGCTGGCCGTCGACATCACGTTGTTCTAGAAATTCAATCTGATCACCCGGCCAGATCAGACCGAGCACTGTATCCGCAACGACACGTGGCTCGCTACGTAGGTTGCCACCGCGATTGACCGCACCGATGCCGAGAATTGGTGATCGTGCTGGTGTTGCAGCGCGTGCGGTTGCCGTTACCGCTTTTGCTTGTTCGGTCGCGGCAGCGGCGATCGCCTCGGATGTTTGGAGTGGGAAACTGGTTGCGGCCGCAGATGTCGCCCGTACAACCTGGGCAGCGATCTGGCTTTCACGCAATGCAAGGAAATACTGAGCGCCAAACATAATCAGCGCAATAACGACACCAATCAGCGCTAGTGAGATGAATACGCCAATTGGGCCATTACGGCGTGGCGCATTTGGCGCGTAAAGACGATCCCAGTCATTTGGATCGATTTTGGCAGGCATAGCATCCTCCCATATGAGTGAATGGGAGCGTAGTATAGCATATATGCGTTGATATGCACGATTGGCGGTACTTGCACACTAGCATCACGCTTTGCGGTACAATAGTAATATGACAGAAGCACATACGTTACTCTTTGAAATTCGCGCAGCGTTGCGTGAGGCTGGTTGCCCAATTTGCCGCCTGGCTGAACGATCAGTACAACGCTATCTCTCTGCACTCGCAAATGAAGGTGTGACGGATCGTTTACTGCGCGATCAGATTCGTGCCGCGTATGGGTTTTGCGCTGCGCATGGGCGGATGCTCCGCTCTGGGCGTGATGCATTGGGCAGCGCGATTATCCATCGAGATTTGGTGAATAACCTCTCGAAGGCATTGTTGGTAGAACCACCACTCTCCACGACAACCCGCGCACGCTTGCGGCGCGCCATCCGTCCTGCTGAGCCAGTAGTGGCTCGGCCAATCCCAGCACAACGTGGTTGTACCGCATGCGAACAGCTACGCCAATCGGAATTACACTATTGTGCCGCTTTTGTTGCGAGCATGGCAGATCCTGAGGCACATGCACTGTTTCAGGACTCCTCAGGAGTGTGTGTGCCACATCTGCGGCTCGCACTGCGTACCGCGCCAGATTCAGAATCGTATGAGCGATTGCGTACCATACAGCATACCATCTGGCAACGCTTACTGGATGAGCTCGATGAATTCATTCGTAAACAGGATCATCGATTTACACGCGAACCATCTGGCCCGGAATCGGATTCCTGGCGGCGTGCGATCGATCTGGTATCAGGAAAACCTGAGTGTGATGGGAACATCTGATGTCTCTGCGTTCTGATAAGGCAGCGTCATGAGTCAACAACGCCGTGAACCTCTTGCACCAGTCGATTCAGCCTGGTTGCGTATGGAGGATCCGACTAATCTAATGATGATTACCGGAGTGCTGATGTTCGATCAGCCAATCGATGCGGCACGCTTCCGCACCGTGATTGCGGAGCGGCTTGTTGGGCGTTTCGAGCGCTTTCGTAAGCGTGCCGTACTCCCAGCTAATGGCAACCCATATTGGGAAGAAGATCCGCATTTTACGCTTGATTCGCATCTGCATCATATCGCATTGGCAGCACCGGGCGATCGCGCGATGCTTGAGGGATTAGTTAGCGACTTGATGAGTACCCCGCTCGATTTCTCGAAGCCGCTATGGCATTTTCATATTGTGGATGGTTATGGACAGGGCAGCGCGGTGATCTCACGCCTCCATCATAGTATCGCCGATGGGATCGCACTTGTCCATGTTCTGTTGTCACTCACAGATCCAATTGCCGATCCGCCCACAGCCACACCAGCAGCTGAGCCTACAGCGCCAGCGCGCCCAAACCCACTCGACCAGATTCTGCGGCCTGCCCAACGCGCCGCTACAATAATGATGCGTGAGGGGCAGGAACTGTTTGAGCGGCCTGAGCGGCTCCGCGAATTGGCGAAAATAGGTACGGATGGGCTCGCCGCACTTGGCAAATTGCTGTTGATGCCACCAGACCCCATGACGATGCTGAAAGGGCCACTTGGGCCACAAAAACGTGCGGTTTGGTCCGAGCCATTGCCGATGGATCTGGTCAAAACGATCAGCAAAACAAGCGGCGCTACAATCAATGATCTTTTGATGGCGGCTGTTACTGGGGCGCTCCGTAAGTATTTGATAACCCAAGGCGTCGATGTTGATGGCCTCAATATCCGTGCAGTTGTACCAGTGAATCTACGCCCACTGGATCACCCGCCCACCATGGGCAACCAGTTTGGTGTTGTCTTTTTAGCATTACCGGTTGGCCTCGCCGATCCATATGACCGGCTGGTTGAGTTGCGTGAGCGGATGGATGCAATCAAACATTCGCCCGAGGCAGTAGTAGCGTTTGGGATTCTAACGACATTTGGTATTTCACCCCAACCACTCCAGGATCTCGGCGTGAATATGTTTGGCACAAAGGCGACCGCGGTCATGACAAACGTTCCTGGGCCGCGCGAGACAATCTATCTAGCTGGATCTGCGGTGCGTGGGATTATGTTTTGGGTACCGCAATCTGGGCACTTGGGGATCGGGATTAGTATTCTTAGTTATGCTGGCCAAATATGGGTCGGAATAGCCGTTGATGCCGATCTTATCCCAGATCCACGTTTGATTATCGACGCATTTCAGGAAGAGATACAGGATCTCCAGGGTTTGATTGATCGTTAATAGTATTCTATGGCAACCAATGATTTTGACCCTGGCTTCTGATCTTGCCATTGATGAGGGTATAGCATGAAGCGATTCGGATTAGTGTGTTTACTGGTGTTACTCACCTCCTGTGGGCAAGCATATTCTGCTCAGGATGGAGCGACTCCCAGTATCAATAGAACCTCGACGGTGGTGGCGAGTCCTACCCCGTTAGGAGTGAATGCATCTGCAACGACAACCCAACCAGTAGATACCGCAGCGCCAACAGTACAAACGGCGACCGTAGATGGTGCTGATCCCACCGCTAGTTCCGTTCTTGCAGTGGCAACGCCAATCGAGGCAACGCATTTAATTGTGGTGAGTGCGCCACTTGTGATTGGTGCCGCATTGCGTACTGGCACACTACAAGTTGGCTCACAGTCGAGTACGGTTGAGTTCGCCAGTACGCCCGAACAACGCCAGGTAGGCTTAATGAATCGACCAGCGCTGGCACAGGATGCTGGGATGCTGTTTGTGTTCCCCGATGACCAGCAGCGCTCGTTTTGGATGCGCAATACCCTTATCCCACTCTCAATCGCATATATTGATGCGCAGTTTAAGATCCTGAATATTGAGGATATGCAAGCGCTTGATGATCAAACCTTTCATCTTTCGCAAGGCCCTGCCCGTTATGCGCTGGAGGTTAACCAGGGTTGGTTTGCGAATAATAATATCAAACCGGGTGATATGGTCAGCGTTATAATACCAGCCGATTTGGAGATCCAATAATGTAGGTCCGGATAGAGGAGAGTCACTGATGGCATCTGATACGCCTGCCTGGAGTTTGCTTACGCGTCTCGTCCATGATGGTGAGCGCATGCCAAATAAATCGGGGCCAGCAACAACAACCCCGATTTATACCAGTTCGACCTTTACATATCGCGATTTTGATGCGATGGATGATGCGCTGGGTGGGCGCGGCGGTTTTAGCTATGGGCGCAATGGCAACCCAACAATTGCGGCACTCGAAAAAGTCATGGCTACCGCCGAGGGCGGGATCGGCGCAGTGAGTTTTGGCTCTGGTATGGCTGCTATCTATGCTGGTATTCTGGCAGCTGGCACGCCGCGCGGTGAGACTGCCCCGAAAGTACGAACGATATTGGCGGCTCGCGATATTTATGGTGCGACAGTAGTGCTCTTGGAGAGCATGTTTGCAGCACAGGGTATTCCAGTGATCTATTGCAATATGTGTGATCTTGAAGCAGTTGATCAGGCAATAGCACAACACCAACCAAATGTATTACTGGTTGAACAAATTTCAAATCCGCTTTTGCGGGTTGTTGATATTGGCGCACTTGCTCAACGCGCCAAGGCGGCTGGCGCGCGGCTTCTTGTCGATAGCACAATTGCATCGCCAATCGTTCAGCGCCCACTGACGCTAGGTGCCGATATTGTTGTGCATAGCGCAACGAAATATCTTGGCGGACATGGCGATGTAACCGGTGGGATTGCGGTTGCACGTGCCAGTTTGATGCGCGATGCGCTCCATGGCTATATTCGCATTTTGGGTGGAGTGCTTGGGCCATTTGAAGCGCAACAGATCATGCGTGGGATCAAAACACTAACGCTGCGCGTACGCCAGCAATGTGCAAATGCTGCACAGATCGCCTGTTGGCTCGCCGAACATCCTCAAGTTGCGCATGTGAACTATCCAGGGTTGCCCGAGCATCCACAACATGCATTGGCAGCACGCGATTTTGGTGGGTTATATGGTGCCATGATTTCTTTTGATATGCGCGACACTAGCCGCGATCGTCTGAAATCCTTTATCGAGGGGTTACAACTGATACTGCCAGCAAGTAGCCTTGGTGATGTCTACTCACTTGTGAGTATTCCAGCCTTGGCATCACACCGCGATCTAACACCCGAACAGCGTGCTGACCGTGGGATTGGAGATGGCTTGGTGCGACTCTCAGTTGGGATTGAAGATGCCAGCGATATTATTGCGGATCTGCGTACTGCGTTAGAACGCTGACACAAGAAACGAGTACGATAAAATAGGGTAGGAAGGTAATAATTTACGGAAGCCCCTTCCTATTCTTTCATTATTTTTAGGTAGAGAATTCCTGCTTCCATTCGATTACGGACGCCAAGTTTATTAATAATATTGCTTACATGTTTCATAACAGTGTGATCAGTAATACTCAGCTGCTCGGCAATCTGTGGGTTCGGCTGGCCATCAGCGATCAGCGCTAGAATCTCGGCCTCACGTGGCGTCAGATTGTCGAGCGGTGGTGGTAATCGCTTCGATGGCGCGATGACACGCGGTGTATTCACAAATACACCGCGTGCCTCTAGCAATCCCGCTCGGATCGTTTTACCCTGGTATAAGGTTCGCCCACAAACGATTGTGTCAAGTGCAGTAAGATAATATGTACCTGCATGATCTTTTGAAAGGCATCCAGCTGCACCAGCACGAAGTGCAAGCAGTTGCATTGCTTGCGCCTCGTGCTCATACCCAACAAGTAGAAGTACTTGTAGCTCTGGATCTCTCGCCATTTGTATAGTACAGAAATCAGGTATTGAGATACCCGGTAATGCGCGATCAACAATAAGTAGTGTTGCCTGTGTCTCTTGAAGTAGTGCTGCCAGGTTTTCGCCTGAATCAGTTGTACCCACAACCATCCAGCCGGCCTCTACCAGAATACTGGTAAGTGCTTGCCGGAAGAGAACTTGATGATCTGCAAGTACAAGGCGCACAGCATGTGGTGGCATAGAACTACATGACCAGTCAATAATATGGTATATAGTACGATACTATATCGTAGCTGCATGCGTATCATACCACTATTTTCTAGTATGAAGTTCTACAACTTATGCACTATTTTGAGTAGGATTGGAATAGTTTCAAAAATTAGTGATTCAGGTAATAGCCAGAACCGTTTCCTTATTACTACAATATGTCGTATAAGTAATCAAAATGTGGTTAATCAGGCACATATCATGAACCTCGATCCATCATATCGTTCTCCAAACTACGGTTCACGAGGTGGGCGATCCATTAGTATGGTGGTGCTTCACGCCACAGTTGGTTCGGCGCGGAGTGCACTAGCGTGGCTCACGAACCCGGCGGCACGAGTCTCGGCGCACTATGTGATTGATAAGTTGGGCAAAGTGTATCACTTGGTAGACGACCAGTATGCGGCGTGGCATGCAGGGCGTGCAGTGTGGCATGGTGAAACGGCGATCAACGAGATATCGTTGGGGATTGAGTTAGAAAATGCCAATGATGGGCATGATCCATACCCTTCAGAGCAAATCGACGCCTTAGCGCTTTTGGTGCAGGAGAAGGTTACCACATATAAGATCGTACCAGGTATGGTGGTGCGCCATATTGATGTTGCATTGCCACACGGGCGCAAAAGTGATCCGGCGGGGTTTCCCTTTGCTGCATTTCTTGCACGTGTCTTTCCTGATGCAGTATCACCTACGCTCCCTACGCCACGGCCAACGCCGCCTGCGTTACTGAATGATGAACTGGCAAATCAGTTGCAAACTGAAGCGTATCAACAAGTGGGTGCACCTGGACAACAATATTGGAGCCTGGGCCGCGCAGCAATGTTAGCGGGGCTTGGTATGCCTGTTGGGCCATCATTCGAGATTCGAGTGGGCAATCGGCGCTATGCGGCACAATCGTTTGGCCGTGACACGCTGTTTTCGCCGCTGGGAAGCTGGAACACTATTGAGCGATTATCCGCGCTGCGCAGCCCTGAGCGTCGTAATCTGCGTGATGCACTCCTCGCAGCCATGTATACCCAAGCAGGTGAAACATACCGCCCAGATTGGGCAATGCATCAGGAGGCACAGCGTTTAGAGATCGGGCCGCCCTTAGATCGTGGCCAACGCCTGATGGCAAATGGGCAAGAGTATATTGCCGCTTGTTATGCGCTCGATGTATTGTATAGTCCGGTTGGCCAATGGCAGACAATCGGGCGACTCTCGCAACTAGGTGATCAGGAGCCACAGGCCGCATTACGTGCTGCACTTTATAATCGCTGGTGTACACGGATCGGCGTGCCTGCGCGTAAAGAATGGGTACTACACCAAGAAGCCTTGCGAGTGGGCCTGGGTGCACCACTTGGCCCAAGCTTTCGTGTACAAATAGAACATCGCAGTTATGCTGCCGAGGCATTTGCACTCGATGTGCTGGCTTGCGAAATAGGCGCATGGAGCCCGCTTATGCGCCTCAGTGAACTGATGGCTATTCCAGAAGGAGGTGTCGCACCACCAGCCGCCTAATTATTACCACACTGGCCGATGATGGGTATCTCTCCGCCGCCTTGACCCGATTGAGACCATGGTTGTCCGATCTGTTGCGGCATCAACCAGCGCCCCGCCCATGCGCCCTAAAGGTCAAACCAAGATGTACATTCCTGCTCGCCCTGCACGCGTCCGGCTTATCGACATGCTACGGCTTATTCGCAATCTTGTTGAACATTCGGTCGCGAACTCACTGGTAGATATTCGCCGTTCTGGATCACTCGTTGCGAGTCCATTCATTATGCTGTTCGTTGCAACAGTGCTCCTGATTGTGGGTGCGCTCTTGATAGGTGTGTCTATTCAACACATCCTGACAGATATTGCAACCGTTGCCCTTCTCGGTGGTTTGCTAACAGCCGTTATTCGTAGGCAGACAGAACAGTATCATATTCCACAGGTATTGCCGCAGCCAGATCCTGCGTTTCTGCGAGAAATGCGGATGCTGCGCGAGAGCCAGCAGTGGCAATGCGAAGTGATGCAACTTGTGCATATGCCCACGCGTGATGAGTTGCAGCGTACGGCACAACAACTAACGATTGCGATCACAAACTCTACGCTTATGGAGGCGCAGCAACAACAACTTCTAGAGATGCTTGCAATACTTACTGGTTTGCGAGTTACTGCTCTAGAACAGACTGAATGGCGCGATCAACAACATAATGCACTAGCGACCCTCTGGGAAATCGTTGGATTGATACAGATTCCTGGCCGTATTGGCCTCGATACATTGCGCTGCTCAGTTGAGCGGCTTGCACGTGCGCTGGATCTTGAATGGATTGCGCTTCTGGCGCCTAACGACGTAAGCCCGGTTGCGCCAGTATTGGTAGCTGATCGGCGGCCAGAGCGCGGCCCAACCCTGCATCCAACGCATTTACGGATTGCAGCAGAGGCGATTCGTAAAGGGCAGCCGCTCGTACGTAGCGAGGCACAGGCATGTGTGGCATGTATGCCAATTCTTCAGGCTGGTATGGCACCACTGGTTGTTGTGGCACGTGGCGCTGCCGATGAAGAATCGACTCAAAGTATACTCCTGTTACTTGGGGATCTCCTTGCACGTCGCTTTGAACGAGTTCCAGTTAACTAAGGAGGCCTCATGCTGGCGAACATTCAGCTCGCGATGACAGTGGCCCTCTTTATTGCTGGGTTTACGATGCTTGTGAGCGGCTTTGTGATTATCCTTTCGCGTGAATATCAGGAGACAATGCGAGTTCTGTCTAATCAGTCGACACGCCTTAGTTCGAAGATGATCGGCGATGTGGCAGCTCAGGCGGCCTTGGCGGGTACATCCCAACTGCTCGACTCAATCACCAAGCTCATTCAAACTGCAATCGGGACGGGGGTATTCTTGTGTCTGCTTGGGGCGGTTATTTGCGGAGCAAGCCTGTGGTTGCTCACGCTCATGCCGCGCCTGTAAATAGGTCTGTCATGCCGACTACAACAAATGATTGGCTGCTCGCCTATCTGAGTAGCCTCCAGCGCGATGAGTTGTTTGGATCAGCTCAAGCAACCCCGCCGCTACCACTCGTCCAAGTGCCACCAATGCGTAATGATGCAGGGGCACCAATTACGATCCATGAAGCAGCCACATTGCCACGAATTGTGCTGGCAGGTGCGGCTGGTTCTGGTAAAACGACGACGCTGCGCCAGCTTGCTGCCGATACGGCGCAGGCCTGTTTAGCTGCACTGAGGCGTGGTGGTGCCTATGAGCATATCCCGCCTGCGCCAATCTATCTGGATCTGGCACGCTTTGCGGGTACGCTTGAAGCGACACTTGCTGAACAGATCGGGATTGCGGTTCCAACGCTACTTGAGCTCTCTGAGCGTTGCGATCTGCTGCTGCTTTTGGATGGGCTGGATCGTATTCCAGCTGGCATCCAGTTGGCAAGCCTCGCAGCGATTCAGCGTGGCCTGCATGCCCTTGGGCAGCATGTACGTTGGGTAACCACATGTCGTACTGAGGCGCTCGATTTGTTTCAGTTCTGGGTTGGTAGCGCACCGATTTTTGCAATAGGTGCCCTGACGAACCAGCAAGTTATTGAGACGATCAGCTATTCTGTTGGGCCACAGGCTGCCAGTTGGCTTGAAACTCAACCAGAACTGCTGGATCTGGCTTGTCGGCCGCGCTGGTTGGCGGCGCTGACGCGTTCGGGTAAGCTTGAACAATTGCCAATTGCGCGTGGCTTCTTGATGCTAACGCTGTTGCGTAGTGTCCTCGAAGAAACGTCTCCTAGCAAACCGCTTGCTGCAGCTGCATTAGCAGCGCTGGCAGAATTAGCATTGGCCATGGAGCGCACTGATCGTGATCAGTTGACACCAACTGAGGCGATTCAGGCTCTGCGTGCAGCCAACGATGCCAATGTGCTGATCCGTGTGCTTGTGGCTGCTGGAGTTCTTGTAGAGGGTGCTGATCAAGCGTTACAATTTGCAAAACCATTACTGCGCAGCACTGCACGAGCCGCTGGTTTAGTGCGCATGTCCCCTGATCAATGGGACACCCGTACCCTGAGCCAACCGTGGCGTGAGGCACTTGTGCTTGCGTATGGGTTACATAGTGATCCTGCCACGGTTCTAGCCTGGATGATACAGCACGAAGCCGCAGATGCAATCTCGCGTGCACTTGCTGAAAATATGCGACCAGAGCAATTTGAAGCTGCGCTTGCGCAGGGTGGCATCATCAGTTCGGCACTGCGGATTCGCTTAGCAGATGCATTCCGTACAATTGGCGCGCATCAGGCGGCGATCAGCCAATTGCAGCTTGCCGATGAACAGGGCTATGCCGAAACAGATCTGTATCGGCGGCTTGGGGATCTGTATGCCAACGAATCGCAATGGCAACAGGCACGGGTAGCGTATATTCAAGTGCTAGCCCACGAACCACATGATCTGCAGTACCGCCAACGATTGGGGGTGGTATGTAGCCGCCTTGGGGCTGCCGATGAAGCTGAGGTTGCGCTTCAAGATGTGATTGCCGCAGTTCAGGAGCTACGTGGTACTGCGGCTGCGGAACTTGGCCAATTATATGCGCGCCAAGCACGCTACGAACTTGCACTCTCTTACTATCAGCAGGCAGTCGCGGCGCAACCTGGCACCCCCGATTATCACCGCGGTATGGCGACCAACCTCCATCACCTGGGGCGTAGTGCTGCTGCCGAGGATCTGTTGCGCGATCTGCTTGCGGCACATACCGATGATGCGCTTGCGCATGCTGAGCTTGGACGTATCTATGCAGCAACCAGCAGGCTGGCACTGGCCCAAGAATCCCTGGCACGCGCTGCAACACTCCGGCCACATGATCCAGAAATAGCGACAACACTTGGCCAGATCCGCATGCAGTGTGGTGATGCTGCTGGCGCACGTGCGGCGTTCCAACTCGCTGCCCAATATGCGAACACAGATGCTGCACTCCAGATTGCGCTTGGTCAAGCATGCCAGGTAGCTGGCGATCTACCAGTTGCCCTACAAGCCTACCGGCAGGCTATTCGCCTTGAACCACAACACATACAGGGCTTGCGCTTGCTTGGCACATTGCTTGGCGAGCTTGGCTTATACGAAGAGGGCACAACGGTTCTCCAACAGGCATTGGCGCTGCGTTCCGGCTCTGCCGATCTCTTGGCGGCATTGGGCGAGCTGTTGCGCCAAAAGGGCGAAATAGCGGCAGCATTGGCCCTGTATCGACAGGCGCTGGCAGCCGAGCCCAACACGCCCGATTATGCGGTTGGAGTTGGATTATTATTGCTGGATAGTGGCCAACATGCCGAAGCGGTTCGGCATCTGGCGCATGCAATTGATCTGGCCCCAGAGCGCGCCGATCTCCATGCAGCGATAGCCCGCTATGCCGCCGATCGGCAGCAATGGGCCGCGGCCGCAGAATCGTTTTTGCATGCGGCACACCATGCTCCAAACGAGCCGAGTTACCCACGTGAGGCAGCAATCTGCCTGATCGAGGCAGGTAATCGCGAAAAGGGCCGCAGCTTATTGGCACAAGCAATTCGACGAGATCGCAAGAATGAGGCAACCTGGCTTGCCGTAAGCCATATGCATGCAGGAGCCGGACGGTTAGCGCATGCAATCCGAAGCCTGCGGCGTGCAGGGCATTCCAGTGATGCGCTTGAACTGCTTGGGCGTTGCTTACATCAGGTAGGCCGCACCGAAGAAGCGATTGCTGCATTTGGGCAGGCGCTTTTAGCTGGCGCGCCTGGCCCGCAAACGCTTGAGTACTATAGCCGAACCCTTGCGGCCGGCGGCCAAATCGCACGCGCCTACGAGGTTGCTCAACGCGCTATTCATCTAGGGGGCGGGCATCCAAGCCTACTCCAACAGGCGGGTATGCTCGCACGGCAACTCGGGCGGCCGCACGAAGCACTCTTATTGCTTGATCAGGCACTAGCGCTAGAGCCGAATCTTGCAGCAGCACATGCAGAGCGTGGGTTGGTACTGCTCGGTATGGGCCAACCTCAGGTTGCACTGGATGCGGCACGTACCGCCATGCGTGCAGAACCAAAATCGCCAGTTGCCGCACTTACAGCAGGGCTCGCCCTTAACCAACTTGGGCGCGGTGCTGAGGCACGTGAACTAATTGAGCGGGCGGTTGGCGAAGAACC
>JANLSE010000653.1:0-2420 GCA_031362265.1 Roseiflexaceae bacterium | reverse complement strand
GCAACTAAACTGCCCAAAATGTGTTGCGAAAGGCGCTCACGGGTTTGTGATGTTGTCATATGTGTTTCCTTATGGTAAAACCTTTAGAACGCAGGGCATAATCGGTTCCCGGATCTTGTTTCTATTGCTTACGCCAATGCCAATGGCCCTGGCAGTTCACTCAACATGCCCAAGAGTGTAGCGCGGCTTGGGATGCGCGTCCCAGCGCCACGTTGTGTTACGACCATAGCGCCCATGGCATTCGCCAGTGCCGCGCAATCCTCGAGCGATCCTCCGCGCAACCAGCCAGCAATAAACGCAGCCGCAAATGAATCACCCGCTCCCACAGTGTCAATAACGGGTACACGAAATCCTGGGTGGCTAATCATACGCTGTGAAGTGGCGACACTACAGCCATCCGCCCCATGTTTGAGAACCACCATACTTGGGCCAAGGGCGAGGAGTGCTTGAACCATGGTTGCGTGATCCAGTTCGCCACACAACAATACCGCCTCATCATCGGTGAGAAGCAGCACATCGGTCGAAGCGAGTACATTTGCACACAATTCTGGTGGAATAAACGCAACGCTTGGCCCTGGGTCAAAGAAGATTGGAATGCCAGCCTGGCGCGCTGTTGAGAAGGCCGCCAGCAGATCTTCGGGATTGAGCACATCCCGTACCGTATAACCATCGGTGAAGAGCGCGCGTGTCTGCTGGAGAACAGTATGCCAGCCAGTTGGGAGCGGCCAGTGGCCAAGTTTATCCTTGATGCCAAGGTAGACATGTTGCCCAGCTTGATCCGCAAGTACAATGCAGGCAACTGTCGCACGATCGGGGCAAGTTGCAACATGCTCAACAATCACGCCTGTATCCGCCAGCATCGTCAGCATTTCCGCGCCATAGCGATCGGCGCCGATTGACCCAAGCGTAGCCGTTACAAGATTCATGCGCCGTGCAGCCACCAGGACATTGCCAGCGCCACCTGGCTCAACAAAAATCCCCTCAGCCCAACCGTGCTGGAGCGGAAAGATCGGCAAGTGCTCGATCGGGATAATCAAATCCGCCACGAGATCACCAAGCACAATCAGATCATAGATCATAATGGTTGACTCACCTTTATCCAGCTACGTTACGCGGCAATCGCATCTTCACTCGCCGGCGAAGAATGATCAGGGCGCCAAGCGCGATTGGGCAAGCAGACAGCAACATAAGTGTTCCGAGTGGCGTGGCCGTGGGCGTACGTACAAGCCGCGTACTCCCTGGCATAACCTCACCCGCAGGTGTGCGTATCCGTATTTCCAGGCCACTACCCGGCTGATCAAGATGAATTGGGTAAGCAACAAGATCGGGGTTAGCCGTCTTCGTGGGATCTGGTTTGAATTCCTGAATCTCATACCCAAGTGTGTTACCGGGTACTTGTTTAACTCGGTATGGTGTGAGTGGCAGTTGCTTGATTGGTTGTCCATTAATTAATAGTTCCAATTCGCCGTTTTCGAGTGGATCGCCCATCACCCATTTCCAATCGCTGGTCTCACCAATCTGCTGCTGTGGGTTTTCGAGCAAGCCATAGGCGCGGGCCGGAAATTCTTCTTCATAATGCGGAATAAGATAGATCTGGCTATTCGCTTTCCCAATAATGACATCACTCAAATCATCGACTTGATCGGGTGTTGTCCAGCGTGTTTCGGGTACCACCTGATAGCCGATCGCACTACGGCGCGGACCAAATGCCACGATGGTGCGTTCGCTTCCAGCTACAATCGATCCATCCTTGGCGCGCAAGCGTATCTGATATGAGCCAACCAGTAGCTTAACAGGAACTCCTTGATTAACGCCATTACTTACAACTGAAAAAAGTGCTGGAGCAACCGGCTCAGGTGGCGCTGCGACATCCTCACCTGCTTCTCTGCGGCGATTGACATCTTCCATTGCTGTTGTCCACGCACGCTCTGCTTCAAAATGTTTCTGAAGCTCTACCTGATAGGCCTTCTGGAGCGCTGTGAAGCGTGCCTGAGCAGCATCGGCATCGGCGCCAATCATGAGTTGCGCTTCGGCCTTTTTGCCGTTGGGCGTATATTGAATAGTATAGCTCGTTACAGCAGTTTGCTGGATGATCTGTCCATTCTGGCTAATCTCAAGTGTTCCATCCACCGATTGATTAAGGAGTTCCCAGCTTGCCTTATATTCATTGGTGATCGGCCAGAAATAGATCTGGGTTATACGTGGTGAGATAACACTCGTCTGGTCGGCAAGCAGATAAATAGTTTGAACCGTTGGTGGCGCAAAACTGCCGGTGTAGCTTTTAGCAATCGCGGCATTAATGCCATACACAAAGGTACGTTGCCGATCTGGCTCTTGGGCATGGGCACTCCCTTGGAGGCCACCAAGTACGAGTAATATGCAGACAAGCTGTAGCCAGGTTCGATAGCGTGGTTGGCTCA
>JANLSE010000593.1:0-3045 GCA_031362265.1 Roseiflexaceae bacterium | reverse complement strand
CGCAGCGATGCGTTGGGCATAGCCCTGCATGCGCTCCCGATTCTTCGGGTGTTCCAAATACGGATACAGCGCAAAGAGCTCGTGCGCGGTAAGTGGTGTGTAGGTCGTGTCGCGCTCGATGGGCTCATAGCGCGTGGCAGGTGGTGTTGGCCGTCTGCGGCGTGTGGCACGTATGCGGGTAGCCACGACGATAACCAGCACTACGGCGAGGTAGGCCATGGCGAGGCCAATGATCAGGTTCATGGAATGCTCCTTAGTGGCCTACAGCCGCCGCTGCAGGCCGTGCGCTCACACGGTTCGGCGGCGGCTGATAGCTTCAATACGCTAGGTGAATGCCGCCTGCTGGAATTCAGGCTCGGCGGTGGCAAACAGTGGAAGGTCAGCGGCGCAGCTCGGCGTATCAAACAGATCAAGCTGTTGGCGTTCCATTGTAGTTAATGGCAGTGCGGCCTTGGCAGGCGTGCGACGCACTGTAGGGAGTGCAGTGATGGCTCCGAAGATCGGTCGATCCCGCGCGGGCTGTGCGCTCGCAGGCGGCGGCACGACCAGCACATTCTGCGGGAGTGCGCTGCTGACATCTATAGCTGCCAACGTGACCAACTCCTCTGGCAGTGAAAGCACGACGGCAGCATCACATGGTTCAACCAGGATGGTTTCAGCGGCATCCCCAGCCATGCCGCTCAGCGCGCGGATGGCCGCTGCCATCGCTTCGGGATTGGCTGGCTCGGGGAGCAGCACGAGTGGCCGCTCCATTGCCAGGAGGGAATCTATCGGTGCAGCAAAGCTAGCGCACGCGATGTCATCTTCTGACAGGCAATCCATCGTGTTGTTTGGGTCGGGAATAGTTGGTACTGTGGGTGGGATCGCCTCGGTGGCATTCAGTTGCAGCTGGTCATCGACCCGCTCCATACGCTCGTGGGCAGCACGCAGTTCAAGCTCCTGCTCCCAGGGACGTTCGAGCATGGTTGCAATCGTGCGATCGCGGGCATCAAACTCGGCGATGCGAGCGTTGATCATCGCAATCTCGCGATCAATCCCGCATAGGAGGGCATCAATCGACTGAAACACGCCTGTCTCGGTCTTGGTGCTGACCTCATTGGTGCTAATGTGATCACACTGGCCATCGTGCTCATAGCGCACGACGATTTGAGTGCTGCCCACGGCATAGGCCGAGGCGTGTAGCTCAAAACCCCGGTAGCGTCCGATGATGCAGCTCTGGCGCTCGTGCTTGATCAGCGCCAAGGCTTCCAATTCGGCAAGCAGCTTGATTGCAGCAGCGCCTGCCTCTTGGCGTTTGGTGTGAACCGTGATCTCCTGCGCGAGCATGTCATCCAGCATGCCTGCCTTAAACGGATGCTCGGCAGTAGCTTCAGCCTGAGCCTGTGCCGCTGCGAGGAACGGCAGGCGTTTACGGTTGCGCTGGCGCTCGTGTTCGTTGAAGACCAAGGTTTGGCGCAGCATGACGCGGTTATTGCGATCAGCCGCCTCACCGGCTTCGAGCTGCTGGATGTGCATCTCCAGCTTGACCTTCTCCATCACGAGTGGGTTGCCACTCGCAATCGCCTTGATCTCCGCTGCTGAGAGCACCGCATCGCCGATGTCGTCAATCTCGCGCACGGTGACATCACCGCGCTTCATCTTCTCAATGAATCCGGCTTTGGTCTCGATCGTCTGCCAGGCGAACGCGTCAAATGACCCTTCTGTCACATAGGCAAAGACCATCGCCTCTGGGAACTGATTGCCCTGGCGAATGATGCGCCCCTCACGCTGCTCCAGATCGCCCGGTCGCCAGGGACAATCCAAATGATGAAGCGCAATCAGGCGCTGCTGGATGTTCATGCCGGTCGACTGCTTGGAGGCAATCAGCACGCGAATGTCGCCGCGATTGATCGCCGCAAACAGCGCGGCCCGCTTGGCTTTGGTCTGGTACTCCTGGATGAAGGCCACCTGTGCTGGGGGAATGCCTCGGCGGGCCAACTCAGCGCGGATCTCGTGATAGACAAAATTGCGCAGCGGGGTTGCATCGTCAAGCACCTCGGTAGCTTCATCATCGGTGCAGTCGTCATAGGTCATGGGGTTCTCCTTTTGATTCGGTAGGAAGTGATAGCCAGTGGAAGCGACGAGTAGACGCAGCAATGCCACGCAGGCGCTAGAGTGCTGCGGTGTCGCCGGAATAGTGCGGTCGTGCTGGTGGTAGTGATAGGCGTGGTGATGCGAGGAACAAACCGATGAGTGCGGGAAAGGTATTGACAAGGATGAGGGAGACGTATCAGCACCATAACAAGGAGCACACCTCAACACTGAGCAATACTCTCCTGGTCTCCCAGTCTCCTGGTCTCCTGGTCTTTGTTACGGCTTCGGTGTCCCCAGCTCGCAGTAGATGATTTGCGCTGCCTTGGCTTCGTCATAGCGCTGGTACAGCTCAGCGACATAGTCGGCCAGGACGCCAATCTTGTTGACCGGATCAGGCTGGCCGCCAAGCACCATGCGAGTGTCAAGCGCGGCCTTGCGACCGTCTGAGACGACCTTCAGGATGTTGTCGATGCGCGGATCGACCTGACCGGCCTTGATCGCCTCGACTCGGCGTACCAACTGACGAACATAGTCCTCCAGGCGGTGGCTGGCGGGGATGCTAATGCCGATCCTTCGTTCACCCATCAGGGCGGGCGTGGGCAGGCCAAGCTGCTCACGGCTGCGCGAAAAGGTGAATTGATACCAGAGGCTGAATAGTTCAGGCATATTGACGAAGCGCGCCAGGCGGATGTTGACGCGGAATGCGCCCCCATCGGGCGTCATCTCGAAGATCGGGACAATCTCCGCGAAGGTGCGCGCCCAGGCGTCGAACAAGGCAATCCCAGCGGCTTCCAGTGCCGCCTCGGCTAGGTAGGTCTGCATGATGAAGGCTTCGCCCACGGAGTTGAGGATTGGGGTGCCAGTCGCGAAAACCACTCGCCCCCCACGGCGGATCAGATCCCAGGTTTTCACGCGCATATCGAAGGCACGCTTTGAATCACCCTTGGGCACGCCTGGGATGCTCTCCATGGC
>JANLSE010000565.1:0-4829 GCA_031362265.1 Roseiflexaceae bacterium | reverse complement strand
CCAGTCGCCGTTATACGCGGCTATAGCTACACGCCCTCCGATGCTGGCTATCGCGAGCTGCTGCGTGTGCCGGAGAAGGATTTGTTTCGGTAAATTGGCTGGCCATAGACAATCCTTGTGGTTGCTCCTATGGCCAGCACTTTCAACGCACAAACATGCAATAATCTCAGGGATTACGATACAAGTGGAGTTATCCTAGCGTTGTCTCGTAACGTTTGCCAACTGCATCCCAATTGACAACATTCCACCAGGCGTTGAGATAGTCAGGGCGACGGTTCTGGTATTTCAGATAGTAAGCATGCTCCCAGACGTCAATGCCAAGAAGGGGCGCCTCGCCATCTATGAAGGGCGAGTCCTGGTATTGTGTATCGCGAATCTTGAGTTTGCCAGTCCGATCTGTCACCAGCCAGGTCCAGCCGCTACCGAAGCGTGCAATGCCAGTAGCATTGATTAGGGATTTCATGTAATTGGTCGTGCCATACGTTTCTTGGATGGCTTTGGCGAGTGCGCCAGTTGGTTCAGCGCTGTTAGGCCCCATAATTGCCCAGAAGATCGAGTGGTTCATATGGCCACCACCATTATTACGAACGGCGGTGCGGATCGCTGCAGGCACATCGTTCAGATTCGCCAGGATGTCGGCGAGGCTAGCTGTCTTGAGCGTCGGGTAATCCTTGGCGAGGTTAGCAAGCCCAGTGACAAATACCTGATGGTGGCGTGTGTGATGGATACGCATGGTCTGCTCGTCGATCCAGGGCTCCAACGCATTATATGCATAGGGCAGTGGTGGGAGTTCGAGCGAGAGTGGTAATCCGGCCGCGTAGGTGATGTTCGGTAGCATGCCAAGGGTTGCTGTTGCAGCGGCGCTCAGTGCCGTGATTTTGAAGAAGCTGCGTCTGTTGATCTGCATAATTGCCATGGCAATCCTCCTTGTTAAAAGCGACTTCGCTTATTCCATTGGTAGCCTCGTTAATAGATGCGAAATTAGTAGCGTTTTGGATTTCTTTTTTGCGAAGTGATGAATAACGAACCATCCTGTCTATGGCTTATGAGCTTGAATATCCATCGAAGAAATACACACTTACTAGGGCGCTCAGGCAGTCTTGGAGACAGGTATAATACAGTGTTAGGTAGGGCAAAGCATGATGATAATAGTTGGTTCGAGGACATGAGCGTGAATACTGCGGCCACACAACCCGATCTGCATGCAATCATCCAGGGTCGCCGCTCGGTGCGCCGTTTTCAGGATCGTCCCGTGGCACGCGAGGTGCTTGTTGCATTGATTGAGGCAGCGGGTTGGGCACCCTCGCCCCATGGTCGCCAGCCATGGCGTTTTGTTGTGCTCGAAGATTCTGCGCCCAAAGATCGCTTGGCCGAGGCCATGGGTGCAGAATGGCGGGCACAATTAGCACTCGATGGCCAGGATCAGGTGCGTGTAGAGGAACGGCTGCGCATCTCGAAGGCACGTATCCGTGGAGCACCAGCATTGGTAGTCCCCTGCTTGTACCTGGCCGACATGGATGTCTACCCAGATGACGAACGCCAGCGTGCTGAGCAGATCATGGCCATCCAAAGTTTGGGATGCGCGATCCAGAACCTGATGCTCACAGCCTATTCACATGGGCTAGATACTGGTTGGATGTGTGCGCCGCTGTTCTGCCCAGATATTGTTGCAGCTGCGCTCGATCTAGACGCGCAATTGATACCACAGGCACTTATTCCCGTAGGGTATGCGGCGGCTGATCCAGTACGGCGGTCGCGCCGACCGGTGGAGGATTTGATTGTATGGCGTTAACATTTGGCCCGGTTGTGGCCGAGGAATTAGATCCACTTGATGCACTGCTTGGCCCGGCGTTGCACTTCCCCGTTGGCATGATGCGTGAATTTATTAGCGATGTATTGCAGCTTGAGCATATGCGGGTGGTGCGCAGTAATGGCACAATTGTCGCTGGCCTTGGGGCGTTCCCGCTTGGCCAGTGGTTTGGTGGGCGCTGTATCCCGTGTGCTGCAGTAACGGCAGTCGGGGTAGCCCCCGAAGCGCGTGGCATGGGTGTTGGGGCATTTATGCTACGCGAAAACCTGGCAGAACTACGCGCACAGGCGATTCCGCTGGCGGCACTCTTTCCAGCAACACTAAGCTACTATCGTGGCGCAGGCTATGAGCGGGCTGGCCAACGTATCGCCTATGAGTTGCCGCTTGGCCTGATTGAAATACGTGGCGATAGTAATGTCGAGCTTGTGGCCTTTGGGCCAGAAAGCTACTTGGAGGCTCGGCAACTCTATGTAGCACGTGCTCAACACGCTACCGGGAACCTGGAGCGACCAGAGTGGCTCTGGAAGAATAAACTAGAGCCGCGCGATAAAACGCCATTTCGCTTCTTTGCCATGCGCAATGGCCAGCCCGAAGGCTATATCATCTACACCCAGGCCGGGCGGCAAGATCCAATCTCAATAGTGGATGTTGTTGTGCATACACCGGCTGCTGGGCGGCGCTTTCTACGCCTACTTGCCGAATATCGCTCAATGGTAGAAATGGCGGTCTGGGTTGGTGGCTCGCTCGATCCATTGGTGCAGTTGTTGGCCGAAAATCTTACCGCAGGAAGCAAACAGCGCGTAGGTATTCGATCGAGCTACGATTGGATGCTGCGGATTGTTGATGTAGCTGCTGCCCTGAGTGCACGCGGCTATCCACAGGGCCTTACGGCACAGTTCCAACTTGCAATTACTGATTCAATTCTTCCAGCAAATACTGGCCACTACATCCTCACGCTTCAGGATGGTCAAGCTGTGGTGGCGCAGGGCGGGAATGGCGCGATTCAGATCGGTATCCGCGAGCTAGCTGCACTCTATACCGGCTTCTATACGCCGTACGAACTTAGGGCAATCGGCCAAATCCATGGCTCAGATGCCGATCTGGCCTTGCTTGGTGCTGCCTTTAGTGGCCCGCGGCCCTGGATGCCAGATATATTCTAAGCGCAAAGCAATGAAGCAATGAAGCAATGAAGCGTATAGTGGGTGAGGATGTGAGCATGTGAGTGGTGTTTGAAGTGAGATTTGCTCCAATGTTTCAATGTTCCAATGCTCCAATGCTCCAATGCTCAAAAAGGGGTTTCCCATGATTGTGGTTCTGGCTGGCGGCGTGGGAGCTGCCAAATTTCTTGAGGGTGTTGTTCAGGTTGTGCCTCCCGAAACGGTGACAGCAATTGTGAATACGGGCGATGATATGACGCTGCATGGGCTGCGGATCACGCCCGATATGGATATCGTTACATGTACCCTCGCCGATTTGATCGACCGCGATCAAGGCTGGGGGATCGCTGGCGATACCACTGAATGTATGACATGGATGGCTAAACTTGGCGCGCCTACCTGGTTTAAGCTCGGCGACCGTGATCTGGCACTGCATATCTATCGGACAGCACTCCTCGGCCAGGGTATGCCGCTCAGCGCAATTGCCGATAAGTTCCGGCGTGCATTAGGGGTTGCAACAACTTTATTGCCAATGAGTGATCAGCCAGTCGAGACCTATATTCGCACACCCGAGGGCAGCATGCATTTCGAGGAATACTTTGTGCAGCGCCGCACTCAGGTAGAGGTTTTGGGTGTGCAGTTTGAAGGTGCCGAATCGGCACTCCCGGCACCTGGGGTGCTGGATGCAATCCATCATGCCGAAGCTGTGCTGATCGCACCCAGTAACCCAATTGTGAGCGTTGGGACGATCCTGGCTGTGCCTGGCATTCGTGCAGCTCTTGAAGCAACCAGCGCCCGTGTGGTGGCTATCAGCCCAATTGTTGGCGGTGCCGCGATTAAAGGGCCAGCAGCGCCACTCATGCGTGCCTTAGGGTATGAAGTCTCTGCATTGGGTGTGGCACATTGCTATGCTGGGCTTCTTGATGCGATGGTCATCGACCAGCTTGATAAAGCCCTAGCCGATAGTATTCGCGATCTGGGTATTGATGTGACGGTGACTGATACGATCATGCGTGGCCCTGCCGAGAAACGCGCACTAGCTGCTGTGGCACTAGCAATGACAACCTGAACCATAGCTGCTAAGCGCATAACGCAGAACGCATAGCGCATAACGATTCTGCGTTCTTGGTTCTTGGTTTGGGTACCCTCTGGGTAATTCTTGGTTCTTAGCGGGCGAACACAAGGTTCGCCGGTACGATGCTAGGAGGAGGATGGGTCGTGTTGGTTCTCTTGTCTTTTGCTCTGTTCGGTTCTGCGGTTCTGCGGTTCTGCGGTTCTGCGGTTCTGCGCTACTCCGCCTTCTCTGGCTCCGCAATCGTAATCAGGCGGTTGCTCATATCGATAATCTCACCACCGCTGATGACTTTACTGCCGATGCACGAGACCATCGTAATGCGCTCACTGCCAACCGGCAGAATATATTCCACTTCATCTGGTTTTGCCCAGACCTGTTGGGTGATCGTATAGCGATAGGCTTTACCTTGCGAGTCATACAGTATGACAAGCTCGCCGATTTTGGCATTTTTAAGGTTTGCAAAGGGCGCGGGCTTTTTCGGCGCGTTACGGAAGCGTAGTACATGGCCCCAGAATACAATATTCTCCCCAGCGCCTGGCCGTGCACTGAGGTTATACCAGCCAATATTGTGATCTGGCACGATTGGCATGCGCTTCTTATCGAGGCCAACCGAGACGAGCTTTTGATCAAGCGCTATTGAATCAATCACCATTCGTACCGGATTCACCGGCTTCTTGGGTGTGACTGTCGGCGTTGGCTTAGCGTTTGGCGTTGGCTTGGTACGCGGTGTCGGTGTGATTTTAGCGCCTGCTCGTGCCGGTACTGTGCTAGCAGCGTGGCCTACGCC
>JANLSE010000579.1:0-3729 GCA_031362265.1 Roseiflexaceae bacterium | reverse complement strand
GCAACAACCCATTTTGGGTCACTCATCTGATCGTACAGGCGCCGCACAACTGGGGCCATCTTACGTGAAACACGCCCGGCTACAATCATCAAATCGGCCTGACGTGGCGAAGCGCGATTAATTTCCATACCAAAGCGTGAGAGATCATAGTTCGATCCCTGTGCGCCCATCATTTCGATTGCACAGCAGGCTAAGCCAAATAGCAAGGGCCACATCGCATTCGAGCGGCTCCAGTTCACCATCGTCTCAAGCGACGTGGTGACAACACCCATATCGCCGACTTTTTCTTCTAATCCCATTGTAGTGCCCCTCGTTTCCACTCATACACTAGCCCAACCACCAGCACCACAAAGAAAACACCCATTGCGATCAGGCCGGGCACCGCAAGCCGTTTGTAGACCAATGCATATGGGAATAGGAACATGACTTCGATATCGAAGAGAATGAAGAGCATCGCGACCAGATTAAACTTAATCGGGAAGCGCCGCTGTGCAGGGCCAATCGGCTCCATGCCCGATTCGTAGGGTAGAAGCTTACGCCGAGTGGGATTCTGAGGGCCAAGGTAACGCGAAACAACAATCACAAAAACTGCGATGAACAGCGCAACCAAAAAGAGTACCAGGATCGGTACAAAATCAGAGAGCATAGCGGGTGCCTCTCGGCTGGAAGCGACGGTTGCAAATGCCAACGCCCGTAACGGCGACATGCGCTAACACGCAATACGTTTCGGGAATCAGGCATCAGCATTATACCCCGTTTGGAGTTTGTGTCAACTCGCACAATCTTAGCACATTATGGGGTTTTCACCAATGGGAGCGATATCTGATAGCTGATCGCACGGCTTGGCAAACCAGGTACAACATCAAACGGTGAGGTATTACCATTTGCATCAGTGAGCGTTGCACTGACATTACCAGCTGGCAGTGCAGTTGCCAAGCTCAGCATAAACTTGCCATTAGCATCTGCAACAATGTGCCCAAGCAAATCGCGCCCTTGGGAACCACTATCGACAAAAACTTCCACAATACAAGCAGGGCAGGCCATACCACTTACCGCAAACTGGGCTACCGTAGTGATATTGGGTGGCTCAATTGCGATGTTACCACCTTCACGTAACAGAATACCATCACCATTACCACTAATACTATTTGAACTGAGGGTATTGCGATCGCCCTGCTGTACAATGACCCCCGAGCCACCATTATTGAGAATTGCGTTATTATTGACATTGGCCTGATTGCCAGTAATAATAATCCCGCCACTAATCAGGCATTCTCCCGCGGTGCCGCCAGCCATACCATTACTACTAATGACATTGTTGGTCAACACCGATTCATCCCCATTCACACAGGCACCTGCAATAGCATTATTGCGAATACGGTTCTGAGCCAGGGAATTCTCCAGACCTGTCAATACAACTCCAGCACCCTGATTATAGGCAATCGTGTTTGCAATTACCTGGTTCTGATTTCCATTCAAGCGTATGCCATGCAATTGATTCCCAAGAGGTGTTGTGAGGTTGGCGGCGATCCCAATCATATTCCCACGCACGATATTCTGGTTTGAGTCAATACGTACGCCACCCATACCGTTGTACACAATCACATTGGCATCGTCCGCATTACTACCACCAATCTGATTATGGGCAGCACTAACAGCAATTAATACGCCTTGGCGTAAATTGCCGCGCGGTGTAATGCCATCTGCAGCAAGACCGATATAATTCCCCAACACCTGGTTATTATCGCTGCCAGTATTGGCAATATAAACGCCTGGCCCATCGTTAGCAGAAATAATATTACGACCACCAGCCGCAACACCACCAATTTGATTGCCTGCTGCGCCGCCAACCAAATAGATTCCACCCTCGGTATTTGGATTCGCGGTCTGCCCATCTGATAGAACGCCTATTTGATTCCCGCCAATCTGGTTGTCGGTTGCTGCTCGTAGATAAATCCCAAATGTATTCCCGCTAATTGTATTCGTTTGAATCTGATTATCATGGGCACCGTCTATCAGCGCAACCCCACGTTGGTTGCTACCAAACACTCTATTCAGATCAGAACCGATTGTATTCTTAAGAACTCGATTTTCGCGTGTATCAGTACCATTCAATAACACGCCTGCATTCACATTTGACGCAATAAGATTCCCATCCTTTGGGTTCAAGCCACCGATAACATTCCCGCTCGCACCATCACGAATTTCGACACCAATATAGCCCGGCAAATCGACACTGCCGCGTAAGCTGCGGCCAATACTGCAGGCGGCAATTGTATTCTCAATAGCTTGGTTACCCGTGAGCACTACCGCACTATCGTAGAAATTAATCAGTGCTAACCCTTTTATAATGTTATTGGCAGAATGAATCACGAAGCCATTACTCTGGCCAGCTCCCTCAACCACCTCAAACCCATCAATGATCACAGCAGGCAGCCCACCTACACTCAGTTGCGTTGTTGCATCGACCTCAAGATTGCCACGATCTAGCGCAGGCAGAAGTGCGCTAGGCGCATAATTCAGTAATATGCGCCATGTACCACTTGCCAAATCATAGCCATGATCATTGGTGGAAAGGTTGAAGGTGATACGGATCGGATCGCCCGCTGGAGTTGCCTCTGCCGCAAGCAGCGCCTCACGCAGCGAGATCGCATTGTCTGGGCCAGGGCTCGCATCCAAGAGCATAAGCGAACCAACGTCCCCATCAACACTATCCGCTGTCGTCGTCACCGCAACCGTGGTTACCGCAGCAGCCGAATATGTCGGCGTGAACAGCACTACAATTGGTAGCAGCAACGCGGCAAAAAGAGCTATATTTCGCAACAGAACGCGCCGCCTGGCGCTCATTGGCAATCTCCTCGCGCACTGGTACCGCCAAGCATCAGGGTCTTTCAAGTACGAACAGCAGTGTTGTGAGCCTATAGATTGATTATAGGTGTCAGATGCAGCGACTTCAAGTTAACATTTGGTTGGAGTTTGATGGGTTGCAGGCTGTCGCACAATGGGCGGATGCGGCTGTCGTTCGCAATGCTTAGTCGAATAGAGCTGCTATGTATTCACGCTTCGCTTACTCGTGTGGTATGCTAATAATATGTGTACAAGATAGGATGTGATGATGACTGATGCATTGCTCACACCATTGGCCCCAGAGCTAGCTCGCCGGATGACCGAGGCCGCAATTATGTTTCTGGAGTCGCTCAGCAACGACCAGCGTGAGCGCGTATGGTTCCCATTTAATAGCGAAGAGCGCTACCAATGGACATACACGCCTGGACCACGCAATGGCCTGCCGCTGAAGGCGATGACCGCAGCACAGCGTAGTGCGGCGTTACGCTTGTTCGATGCTACACTCAGCGCACGGGGCGCTGCAACCGCACAGCAGATTACCGCACTCGAATCGATTCTGCGCGAGACCGAGCGGATTGAGCAAATTCACAGCGGTGAGGAACGCGATCCCGAGCTGTACTATTTCAGCATATTCGGGACGCCAGGCAGCCATACACCGTGGGGATGGCGCGCAAATGGGCACCACCTAGCGCTGCACATCGCCGTGGTCGGCGGTGGGTTAGTTTCGGCAACGCCACTCTTTTTTGGCGCAAATCCCGCCGAAGTACATCATGGTTCAGCACGTGGTCTGCGCATCCTGGCAGAAGAAGAGGATTTGGCGCGGACCCTGCTTGGTAGCCTCGATACTAAACAAAAGGCGCTCGCGATTGTCGATTCGGTTGC
>JANLSE010000498.1:0-3252 GCA_031362265.1 Roseiflexaceae bacterium | reverse complement strand
AACCGCTGTTGGAAAAGGCTATGTCCTGACATATAGTTCTGTTTCTAGGGTAAGTGAGCATCCAACCAGTCGACAACATCCACGACACGCTGCTCCCAACCAAGGTCATTATGTGATTCATGAACCACATTTGGGTAGCTGAAGCGCTGTTTATCGGCAGATCCGGTAGCGTCAAAAAAGCGTGCGCTACTCGCTGGCGGAACAATTGGATCGGCCTCACCATGAATAATCAATAAAGGCAATTGCAAATCAGCTGCATGTGCATTCGTCCAGTCGATCGCAGTAAAGCTCTCGGTGGCGAGGCGTGGCGTCCCAACATGCATATTAAGCGGGTCACTTAGATAAGCCTGTTGAACCACTGGATCACGTGATATTCCGGTTACGGGCAAGCCCGTTTTCAACGATAGTGTAGGTGCAATACGTGAGAGCAAACGACTCATGAATACCAGAACTGGTGATACGCCAGCATTGCTCAGCGCTGGGGCAGAAGCAATCATACCACGCAGTGTCGGGGTCTCGCGTAGAACATACTCAAGAACAATCAGCCCACCCAAACTATGGCCGATCAAGAACACTGGCACTCCTGGCTGTGCTGCACCTGCATGTGCAACAAGCGCACGTACCCCTGCGCGGAAATCTTCCCAGCTATTGATATAGCCGCGTTGGCCGGGGCTACGGCCATGGCCACGATGATCACAGGCGTAGACGGCATACCCACGCTGATTCAGGACACCTATCAGATTGCCATAGCGGCCACTATGCTCGCCAAGGCCATGCACCAAGGCCACAACCGCACGCGGCTGAGTTGGCACCCAGGCTTGTAGATAGAGTGCCATGCCATCTGCGCCAGTAATGGTTCCTTCGCTATGGGATATCATTGTTCTTCTCGTTTGTAACCGGCCGGGCTTATAAACCACAGACGGGTACCCTTTGGGTGCAGAGACCACAGAGGCCAGAAGTAAGAGCATTATCTTGATCAAGCAGAAGTTTATTCTTGTTCGCTCTGTGTCTCTGTGGTGAATATTAAGCGACAAACAAGGGTGCCATCTCGCGCTCGGCCAGTAACGTATCCATTGCCTCGTTAGAAGGAGCCTGTGCAAAGTGGTTTGCAGCCTTGAGCACTGTTGGGAGCACATTGATATCGCCAACCGTGTTCAAGAAAACCGGGCGTGTGCCAAGAACCCAGTGTACCGCGAGATCAACATCTTCCTGGCTCGTAAGCGGCGCATACCATGTTGCTGCCGTACGAGCATCATCACCCCATGGGGCACGTGTGATCGCCTTAATTGTCTGCATTGCAACGTTACGTTCGGCACATAGCCGTGCCAATGCATCAAAATCGGCAGCGTACTGCGGATTCTGCATCAAAATATAGCTGTATGGCAGAAGCACTGAGTCAAAGGGAAATTGTTCCAATGCACGGCGATGCTGCTGTGCAACCGTCAGGCCATGGCCCGTTACACCAATAAATCGTACAAGCCCTTGGCGGCGTGCCTCGATTGCTGCCTCAAGGGCACCACCTGGCCCCATCGCAGTCTCCCACTCATCTGGGTCTACCAAATTGTGGAGCTGAATGAGATCAATTTGGTCGGTATGCATTCGTTCAAGTGAGCGCTGGATCGAGTCGAAGGCCGCCTGATAGCTGCGATCGCCAGTTTTGGTAGCAAGAAAGAAGCGCTTGCGATGCTCTGGCATCCATGGGCCGAGGCGCAACTCGGAATCGCCATAGCTGGCAGCCGTATCAATATGGTTGATACCATATTCAAGCAATAGATCAAGGGTACGATCCGCTTCTGCCTGAGTGACACTACTGAGCGCAGCCGCACCAAACAGTATTCGAGTACTTACATGGCCTGTGCCACCAAATGGCTGAGTGACAATCATCATAACCTCCCTGGCGAGATGGTAAGGTAACATTTGTTGACGTAACGATACCAGAAATCAGGGGGGTGTCAAGAAAGCGCACCAACGCCCAACGCACAACGCATAGCGCACAGCGCAGAACCAAGAATTGCCCAGAGGGCACCCAAACCAAGAACGCTATTCCAATGCTTCAATGCTACACCGGGGCACCAAGCCGGGGCACCCTTTGGGTCTGGCACCCCGGTCTGGTACCCGGTTCCATCACTCTGTCATCCGCAACTCGACACAGGATCCAATTCGTTGTAGAATATACGTGCGAATAGTATGGGAAGGAGTGAGTCATGACCAGCGATACAACTATCCGCTTGGGGCACATCGGCCAAATCTCGACACGCGCCCATGATCTCGATCGGGCGGTCGCATTCTACCGGGATGTTTTGGGCCTCCCATTTCTCTATCGTTTTGGGTCACTCGCATTTTTCGATTGTGCTGGGACACGATTACTTATTGAAACACCCCCATCACCCGAGTTTGATCACCCAGGATCGGTTCTCTATTTCACTGTCGACGATATCCAGGCTAGCTGGGCTCAATTCATGGCACAAGGGATTGACGCAGTCGACCAACCACATATCGTTGGCAAGCTCGAAACTGTCGATGTTTGGATGGCCTTCTTTCGCGATACTGAAGGCAATCTACTCGCTCTTATGAGTGAGGTCGAGCGCAAGGACAGTTAAGCATTGAAGCATCGGAGCATTGAAGCTGGGTACCCTCTGGATGTAGCATCGTTCCATCGCTCCATCGCTCCTTTGTTGGATTGCTATCTATGAAGCCACTACCTATTCCATCACATCAGATTCGCGCTGCCGTCGAGCAATTCCCAACGCCATTTCATCTCTATGCTGAGCGTGGTATTTGGGATGCTGCGCAGGCGTTGCAGGCTGCATTTGGTTGGGCACCAGCGTTTATCGAATATTTCGCGGTAAAGGCAACACCAACCCCTGCTATCCTATCAATGCTGGCACAGGAGGGTTGCGGCATGGATTGTAGCTCACTGGCGGAATTGTTGTTATGTGAACGTATTGGCATTACCGGCGAACGCCTCATGTTCTCGTCCAATAACACCCCGGCAGCAGAATTTTGTGAGGCGCGGCGGCTTGGAGCCATCATCAATCTGGATGATGTGACACATCTGGAATACCTCGCCCGACATGCTGGCCTACCTGATACGATCTGCTTCCGCTATAACCCAGGGCGATTGCGCGAAGGGAATGCGATTATTGGGCGGCCAGAAGAAGCCAAATTTGGCGCTACCCGTGATCAACTTATGTCTGGGTATATGGCCGCACGCAACCAGGGTGTGCAGCGTTTTGGGTTACATACCATGGT